>NZ_CALLJH010000028.1:0-194571 GCF_938091255.1 uncultured Chloroflexus sp. | reverse complement strand
TTGGGGATGGTAGTTGTCCGGCGCACTGGCACGCCGGTCTCGATCAACCGGCGTAAATCGGCGAAGGTGCCATCATTCAGGTAATGCGGAAAGAGATCAAGCAACCGTTGGTTCAGTAATTGCTCGCGGCGGTACCCGGTTGCGCTACACATCGTTGCGTTAACCGCCGTGATCCGCGCATCGACGATCTGACCACGCAGATTGCGCACTGCTTCGTAGATGCCCAATGGGTCGGGAATTGCTGCGATGACAGCTTTGAGTGCGCTGTCGTCAGTAGATGCAGGCGGCGTTGTCGTTATAACCACGGCCAAGGTGCCAAGCTTCGGGTGCTGGAACGGTTGTACATAATAGCTGTCAGCGCCGATTGTAACCGTATGCGCTTCGCCATTGAACGCGCGTTGGTATGCGTCTTGCCAGTGTGCTCTGCGTTCAGTTGCCGACTCAGGGGGGAGAGCTAATGAGCCGGGTTGAAGTGAGGATGAGATATCTGCCGGTGGATGAGCGCGGAAGGTGGCGTTGTCGTATACGAGTTGATAATTGCAATCAACAGCCCAGATGCAAAGAGGTATCTGATCGAAAATGGCTTTCAGGGCAGCATCGTCACATCCTAGCCAGTGCGACTCTGGCAAATCTGATGATGTCGTTGCAAGCGCCATTGCACTTCTCCCGATCGATGATCGGTTTTTCTGTAGTATAGCCTATGATCTTCGTAAAAAACGAGAGATATGGTTACTTTTTGATAAGCATGGGGTTACGCTTTATTAGCGGTAGGTGTCTTGTTGATCGGGCAACAGTCAGGTTAAGAAGCAATTTTTGGCTTTTCAGCCAGTCCGCTCTGCTCATCTCGATCTTGCCACGCGACCACTTGCGCTTCGTTCGCTACTCCTTGCCATACTGCCGGTATGCGTAGTCGGATCAATACCATACCGCCAAGGATCACGGCTTCAACAATGCTGCTTACAACCGTGGCTATCGGTACCGCAAGGACGCCGACAGTAGGCCAGAGTGGTATTGCCACTGTAATGCGGCTTGCGAGTTGGGCAAGGTTGGCTACCAAAGGGGTGCGCGCATCACCGAGTGCTATCAACGCTCGTCCGGTGACTTCGACCATGACGTACACCGGCAGCCCGATTGCGAAGATCAGCAGAATGGCAAAGGTGAGATCACCGGCGGCGCTGTCAAATGCACCCCGCTCAAACAGAATCTGGATGAGCCAGCGTCCGCCGAATGCCAACGCTAGCCCACTGAGGGTGGCGAGCATAATGGCGGCGCCGGTTGCCCAGAGCCAGCGCCGCTTAAAGAGGGAACGATCGCGCGCAATTGCTGCAGCGGCGAGGTATGGGTACGCTGCTTGACCAATGGCTGTGCCACAAAGTCGCTGGGGAAGATGCCCCAACAAGAGCGCATTATGCATAGCGCCAAGTCCGGCTGCTTGTGCGCCTAGACTGGCAATCGCTGTGTCAACGATCGCGTTGCTGTAGTTAATCGTTCCTGAGATTGCACCCGGAATTGCCAGCCGCAGTGTTCCGCGCACGAGCGGATCGCGTAGCCGCCATGCCGGTCGCAGCCGTAGGCGGTGATGTAATAATCCCGGCACGAGTAGCAAGAGCTGAATAACCGAGTCGCCGAGTGAGCCAATCGCTGTAGTTACGATGCTCGCCTGCGGCCAGAGGAGCGTGAGAATAATAACCGTATTCCGCAGTGCAATGCCGAGCGCCGGCAGAAAAAACTGGCCACGGGCAATCAACACCGCGCTGAGGACTCCATACGCCACTTGGAGCACAATCTCGGCGATCAGGATGCGGGTGAGCAGAGTCGCCAACGCTTGTGTTGCCGGATCAAGCCCCGGCGCAATGAGCCAACGGAGCAGTGCTGGGGCAGTGATGCCGAAGACAAGGGTGAATGGTACAGCCACTGTCATCACGATCGTCAAGAGCCGGCTGATTAGTGTAGAAACGGCGCTGCTGTGCTGCCGCATCGCGATTAGCACATACGGCACTAACGCATTGGTCAGCGCACCACCGGCAATCAGCGTACTTACCGTCTCGGCGAGACGCAACGCGGCGTAGAGGGCCGCTGCTTCTTCGCCAATCCCGAAGCGGGCATTAAACAGTATTTGCCGGATGACCCCAAATGCCGCTGAGATAAGAAATGCCGTCATGAAGAGGAGAGAACCTTCACTGGTTGTGAATGAGACGGTTGACCACGCGTGGGGTGGGGTATGGAAGAGACGGTGAAAGAGCATAGCGTTCAGTTTTGTGATGCGGTGAGTTCTTGAGTCTGAGCGTGGTCGGCACGCTTCGAGTGGTACACTCGCTATAGATTATAATTCACCTCATAGCGATTGCCGAGCAGAGCAGTATTGCTGTTCATCATGCATACGTCCTGCCATTCGATTGTAAGGAATTAGCTTACGCATTCCTCGCGCTGAAGGTCACGTTATGAGTGTTTATCGCCGTGCTCGTAACCTTATGTCTCAACAACTATTGTCTTTTCTCTTGTGTTGTCTTGTCTTGCCTCCTGTTCTTGTCACCCTCTTCACAAATGAACTTCATTATCGATTTCCCTTTGATCTCCCTCCTGATGTGTCGGTTTATGGTATTGGGCCGGTTGAGAGTGGAGAGAAGGGTTTATTTCGTTGGTTTGCCGCTCGCTCTCGTATTCGTCTGCAAGCGCTGAGCGATGCCAATCATCTTTTATTCTTTGAAGTCCATGGTGGTGGTATTGAGGATCGTCGACTAGATATATCTGTCAATAACGTACACATTGCGCAAAAAAGCTTGCGGCCCGGCTGGAATAGGATGTTCCTCTTGATACCTGCAATGTTTCTTCGTAGTGATGCAAATGAATTGGTATTTGAAATTGAACCGCTTCCACCATACAACGAAACCAAATTTGGCATGGCGGTCACAAAGTTAGAAATCGTACAGCTTGCTCAAGGTGCAATGCCAAAAGAGGTGTATCTGTGGCTACTACTTATTGCAGTTACTGTCTATCTTGGCGTATCTGCACTTCGTCTTCCTTTGTTTGAGCGTATCTGTATTTCAGTAGGTGTCACGGTGGCACTGAGTTATGCATTATCAGTGGCCCGACTACCAACGGTTCAACTCTTTCCATCTATTGTGCTTACCAGCCTTTTTGTATCGGGCTGTTGGGGAGTGTGGCAAGCGGGATTGCGATTTTGGCGGCAACATTCCTCGATGTGGCTTGCACGCTTGAGTGTCGTCGCAGGTGTGTTGTTTGTCTGCCATGTGGTTGGGATGAATGCATCACTCTTTATCGATATCGATCATCGTGCCCGCGCAAATCATGTCCTGCTCATAGCTAGTGGTCAAAGCGATATCGTGCAGAGCCGGTTGTCAAATCAGTATGAATGGGGTATCGATGTCATCCCCTATTCGTTAGTGAGCTACTACCCTTTTGTTCCGCTTGCTGCAATCTTTCCCTCAACCGAGCAGATGACGATAGCGTTAAAGCTTCTCGTTAGTGTTATCAATGCATCTACACCGCTTTTGCTGTATCTCTTGCTGGTGCGTTCTGGCTATACCCCACGCGCCGGTTTCTTTGCTGGCACGCTCTTCGCCGGTTTTCCGGTAACCCATCTGTATTTTCACGATGGGAGCTACCCGACGATCATCGGTGTCTGGTGGGTAGTTTTGACTCTGCTGATCATGAATGAAGTTGTACGACACGAACGCTGGTCGTGGTTAACTGTTAGTCTAATCATTGGAATGCTACTCGTAGCTATGCTCATCTACGTTACTCATATGGCCTTTGTGCCGCTGGTAGTTGGCTTGGCAAGCCTGTTTGCGTGGTGCGCGCGGGCTGAGTTGGCGGTGGCAGGGTCGCGGGTGTTGGCAGCATTGGGAATCAGTATCGTGCTGGCTCTGGCGCTCTATTACGGGCACTACGTCCTGCCGACCCTGATCGCGCTGGCGGCGCGTCTAGCCGAGAGCGATCGGTTAGGGCACGATCGGTTGCCTTCGCCTTTGGTCGGTTCGTTGTTTGCCCAGATGTGGGGTCATACCCGTGTGTTGCCGCTTGTGCTCGTGCCACTTGGGATAGTGGGGTTGGCGCGGCGCGGCTGGACGTGGACGGCCAGCGTGATGGCGGGGTATCTGGTGTTATTGGTGCTGGGGATGCTCATTGATCACCAGTTTAGCCTCTGGAATAAGCATTGGTATTTCAGCCTGCCGGCGCTGGCGATCCTTGTCGGGGTTGCGTTGGATCAGATTGCCGAGTATCATACCGCTGGCAAGGTGGTGGCTGGCGCGCTGGTGAGCTACTTGTTGGTTGAGAGCACTGTCGCATGGCTCCTGCGCGTGTTTCTTTATCAGTGGTCGTTGCAGACACTTTAAGCCTGCTTGCGCGCAATTATTCTAGCAATCGGTAATGAGCAAGCAAACCTATTTTGACGCTAACCAATTGCCCTGACCAATTGCACCGGTTCCTTGCCCAAACGAATCGTTTGGGCCAATCATGAGAATCGTATGCTGCCAACGTTACGCCTGCTCGTACTGGTTTTGCTGGCAGCGCCGCTGATCGCCGGCGCGGCGTTTGCGCCTCTGCTGAGTTGGGTGGCGGTGATCTATTTGCTGCTCGTGGGTGGGGTATTGATTAGCGATGTACTGCTCTCGCCCCGACCTGACCAGATCGAGGTCGAACGCTTGCACGATCAGCGTCTCTCCCTTGGCGCTGCTAATCTGATTACCGTGCTCGTTACTAACGCCGCCTCGCGTCCGCTCCGCTTCACCTTGCGTGATGAGTATCCGGTTGAAATGCCGGTTGACGCCGATTTGTTGGCCGGCGTCGCTGAGCCGTTTGGCTTGTGCGAGCTGCGCTACCATGTTCGTCCACAACGTCGCGGCGACTATCAGTTTGGTGATGTGGTGATGCGCTACGAAGGCGTGCTCGGCTGTCATCGCCGGCAGGTGCGCTTTCCCGCTGCTCAGACGGTACAGGTCTACCCGAATCTGCTGGAAGCGCGGAAGTATGATCTTGTCATTCGGCGCGGCCAGTTGCGTACCATCGGGTTGCGCTCGATCCGCCAATTGGGGCAGGGTGGCGAGTTTGAACATCTGCGCGAGTATACGACTGATGATGAGTATCGCCGGATTAATTGGAAGGCGACTGCCCGGCGTGGCAAACCGATCGTTGCCGAGATTGAGGCCGAGCGGAGCCAGCATATCATCTGTGTGATCGATGCCGGACGCTTGATGGCTACGCCGGTCGTCGATCTGCTCCAACCTGAGGACGCCGGTCTGACCCGGCTCGATTACGTGGTTAATACAGCGCTGATGCTGAGTTATGTGGTGATCGGTAAGGGCGATCAAGCTGGGATGCTTACCTTTGCCGCCAAAGTCGAGAACTTTATTCCTCCGCGCAAGGGGAAAGCTCAGTTTCAGCGACTGCTCGAAGCGCTGTACAATGTGCAGACCCAGCCGGTTGAGGCCGATATAGCGGCGGCATTAGCCTACCTCGATCAACGCCAGCAACGGCGGGCACTAGTGATCATCTTTACCGATCTGGCTAACCCTGCTGCGGTGCAACCGCTCATGACCCACATCCGCCGGCTCGCTCGCCGCCACCTGCCGCTCTGTGTCACGATTAGCGATCCAAACATCGCCAATGTGATCGGACGACCAGTGCAAGATAGCTACGGCCTGTTTCGCCGGTTGGTCGCCGAACAGTTGGCCGATGAGCGGCGCGCGTTGCTCGACCAAATCCAACGCAGTGGTGCACTGACGCTCGATGTGCCGGCGACCTCACTGACCGTCTCGGTGGTCAACACCTATCTGCGCCTGAAGGAAGAGGCACGACTGTAAGTGAGATTGATCCGCGTGAAGACGCCAAGTGTCGTTCTGATGCCGGCTGTCGGATACGCTTGCGATCCCGGTGGCAACAATGCGCTATAGATTGTTACGCCGTAGAGCATAGGCTGCTAGCCCGCTCCAAGGCAGGACGGTGATTAGAGAATTCGATGCAGTCGCCAAGTAGCGTTCGAGAGCCAGCTATCCAGATGTCATTGCGAGCCGCAAAAGAGCATGGCTGCGCAATGCCCGATGCCGCGAAGCAATCTCCTGCGCGAGGGGGAGTCACTTCTATGCGCGATCGCATAGTGCCGCTCGGCTATGGTTGCCAACGCACTTCACCGTTCCATAGTGATACACTAGAGATGGAAACCGCTCGTTGCCCGCTTGCCGGTCTGCATTGTCTTATCTGAACTATGCCACATCTCCTATTGGTCATCTTGCTCATGATCGTAAGCTGGTTGCCCAGCGCGCCGCCAGCGCAAGTCACGTCCGTCCGCACTGTTGAACTGGGTCGCTCGGCTGAAGGCCGCCCCATCGAGGCTGTCATCTTCGGTGATGGCCCGCGTAAGTTGGTGGTGGTGGGGGCGACCCACGGCGCCCCCGAAGCCAATACCTACCGGCTGGCCTTGGCACTGATCGATCATTTTCGCGCGCATCCGGCTGAGGTACCGCCTGAGGTGCGGCTCGTGATCATTCCGCTGCTGAACCCTGATGGAATGGCGCGTGGGTGGCGCTTCGATGCCGCTGGCGTCGATCTTAACCGTAACATGGATACTAGTCACGATGCGTGCCCGGAGAATGATTGGCAGCAGCGGGTGCAAGGCGCGCGTGGGATTGTCTCAGACACTGGCGGCCCCTATCCCGACTCGCAAGTCGAAACACGCCTCATCCGCTCATTCTTGCTCGATGCCGCCGGCGCGATCTTTCTTCACTCTAACGCTGGTCTCGTCTTTCCGGCTCGTTGCGAACATCCGCCGTCAATTGCAATGGCGCAACTCTACGCTGCGGCTGCCGGCTATGAGTATGTTCGTTTCTGGGATCGCTATATGATTACCGGCGGGATGCATGATTGGGCCGCCGGCCTTGGTATTGCGGCGATTACCCCCGAACTAGCGACCGGCGATCAGCCTGAAGTAGCCGAGAATCTGGCCGGTTTGCGCGCAGTGTTAGCCAATACCGCCGAGGTGTTGCCGTTACCTGCACCGGGGATCATCAGCGAAACGCCGGTGCCGGCCGTCATCTATCGCTTCTGGCGCGCGCTTGGCGGTATGGAACGTTTTGGCGCACCGCTCGCGCCGGCCGAGATTTCACCCACCGGTATGCGCCAACGCTTCGCTCGCGCTGTGATCGTGGTTGATGAAACCTTGCGCGATACCATCGCCTACGTGCAGATGGCGCCGTTGGGGGCCAAGGCGGCGGCGGCGCAAGCGTATGGCGGCGGCGAAGCCATAGGCCGGCCCGCTGATTGGCCGTCTGGCCCCTTTGCTGATTATTGGCAGCGTCAAGGCGGGCAGATCTTCTTCGGCGATCCACTGAGTGCGCCGTTGACTATGACCTTGACCGATGGCAGTAAGCGCTTAGCCCAGTACTTTGAACGCGCTGTCCTGCTACTCGATCCGGCCACTAACCAGATCGAACTAGCCCCGCTTGGAGAGTGGGAGATGGCGCGCGCGCAACTCGCGCTCCCGCTCGCTCCGCACACTATTCGCTAATGCCCACCACTCTATTCCCTCCTTCTTACTCTCTGCCCCCCACCAACGTCACCCTTCCGCAGACCGGACACGTGCGCGCTTCCGTCGTTGACGCTGGCCCTCCCGGTAAGCGCGCACCGCACGGGCAAACATACCCGACTAACCGGGCCGGGTTGCCCATCACCAACCCGTAATCGGGCACATCGCGCGTCACCACTGCTCCGGCGGCGACCATCGCAAACCGGCCAATCGTGATCCCGCACACAATTGTTGCATTTGCGCCAATGCTCGCCCCGTAACGCACCAGTGTCGGCGCTATCGTCCAATCGTCCGCCCCTTTCAGCGTCCCGTCCGGGTTGATCGCCCGTGGGGTTTTGTCGTTAGTAAAGCAAGCGTGCGGTCCCACAAAGACCCCATCCTCGATCGTGACGCCGTGAAACACCGAGACATTGCTTTGCATCTTGACCCGGTTGCCAATCTTGACTCCGGCATCGAGATAACACCCCTTGCCAATGATTGACTCGCTGCCAACGGTTACTCCTTCACGGATCTGAGTCCAATGCCACACACGGGTGTTTTCACCGATGTGAGCGCGTGGATCGACGGTGGCGGTCAGATGGATGATGGCTTGACTCATTGCGGCTGCTCCTTGAGTATGGCGAGCAATCAGAGATCCTGTGCTCGTAATTGCGCTGTTGCCCATTGCAGAATAGCATTCATATCAATGAGTTCGGGCATCGTTGTATCAACCGTCAGTAGTGGGCCACCAATTGGCAAGGGAGTAATATCGCCGCGTGTGCGTACCACTTCCAAATCCGCCGGCGACATATCATCGCAGTGGCCGGGATGGCGCTGGCCGAGCGCTACGCGGCGAAGAATGCGTTCAGCTAGTACATTGCCGTTGGCGACACAGCGGATCTGAACCGGGTGAAAGGGGGCAATCGTTTGCAGGCGTTGCATGCGCAGTGTGTCGAGATCGACACGAAAATTGCTCTCCATAATGAGTGATTGGCCGCTGGCCAAAATTGTTGCCGCAGTATGGTAGAGCATTGAAATCGCAGTTGCCCCTACCTGTCGCGACCATTCCCGATCCGACCAGCCCAACCCATCGAACATCAATTCTTTGAACGCATCTTTACTCAATAGCGGTAGGCGCAGGCCAGTGGCCAGCGCTTGCGAGAGGGTCGTTTTGCCGGTTGCCGGATGACCGGTGACAATAATTAAGGTCGGAATCTGCACGCTTGCTATTATACATCGCGTTGAATCCGTGCGCGGTATACCGGTACAGCGCCGGAGCAACGTAGCATTGCTACGTCGCTCCGGCTTCTAGGCAAGGAGCGAGGGGAAGAGGGAAGAGGGCAAAACCTAGTGGAACTGCTCTTCCTCGGTGCTGCCGGTCAGCGCCGTGGTGCTGACCTCACCGCCGGCGATCACCTGCGCCACTTCATCAAAGTAGCCGGTGCCCACCTCGCGCTGGTGGCGAGTCGCCGTATAGCCGTAAGCTTCGGCGGCGAACTCGGCCTGTTGCAATTCGCTATAGGCGGACATCCCGCGATCGCGGTAGTTGCGCGCCAGCTCGAACATGCTGTAGTTGAGCGCGTGGAAGCCGGCCAGCGTCACAAACTGGAACTTGTAGCCCATCGCGCCCAATTCGCGTTGGAAAGCGGCGATTGTCGCGTCGTCAAGCTTCTTCTTCCAGTTGAACGAAGGCGAGCAGTTGTAGGCCAGCAGCTTGCCGGGGAACTGAGCGTGGATCGCCTCGGCGAAGCGGCGCGCCTCTTCGAGATTCGGCTCGCTCGTTTCGCACCAGATTAGGTCGGCGTAAGGTGCGTAGGCTAAGCCGCGCGCAATCGCCTGATCGAGGCCGGCCCGCACCCGGTAGAAGCCCTCGCTGGTGCGCTCGCCAGTGCAGAAGGGCCGGTCGCGCTCATCAATGTCGCTGGTCAACAAGGTTGCCGCATTGGCGTCGGTGCGGGCGATGATAATCGTCGGCACCCCCATCACATCGGCGGCCAGCCGGGCCGCTACCAAATTGCGGATTGCGGCCTGCGTCGGGATGAGCACCTTGCCACCCATGTGACCGCACTTCTTCTCGGAAGCAAGCTGATCTTCAAAATGTACACCCGCCGCGCCGGCCTCAATGTAGGCCTTCATAATCTCAAACACGTTGAGCGGGCCGCCAAAACCGGCTTCGGCATCGGCCACAATCGGCGCAAACCAATAAATATCGTTGCGCCCTTCGCTGTGATAAATCTGGTCGGCGCGCCGCAAAGCATTATTAATGTTGCGCACCAACTGTGGCCCCGAATTCGCCGGATAGAGGCTCTGATCGGGGTACATCTGTCCGGCAAGGTTTGCATCAGCCGCTACTTGCCATCCGCTCAGATAGATCGCTTTCAACCCGGCTTTCACCTGCTGCATCGCCTGATTGCCCGTCAACGCGCCCAGTGCGTTGATATACGGCTCGGTATGCAACAAGTCCCACAAGCGTTCGGCCCCCATCCGCGCCAGCGTGTACTCGATCTGCACTGACCCGCGCAGCCGGTAAACGTCTTCCGGCGTGTACGGACGCACAATGCCGGCAAAGCGCGGCGAGTTCCAACTGTCGGCAATTTGCTTGATCTGTGCGGCACGATCCATGTGCGTTTCTCCGCTTTCCTCATTGAATGTGACGAGCACGGTCTGATATTTGACAGGTAGGTTGCATTATAACACCCGCTGTTACGTCACGGTTACACGATTGTGAAAGAGAGTGCGAACAACCGTCACCCCTCCCACGTGCGGCCATAGTTCTCGGCCAACTTGGCGAGAATCGCTTGTTCGAGATCAATATCAAGCAGGTAAGCAAGTTGGAAGAGATAATTGGCGACATCGGCCAGCTCGCCGGCTAGCGCTTCGCGGTTGCGCGGTTCATCCTGAAACTGAAAGTGTTCGAGGATTTCGGCGGCTTCCACCGCCACCGAAATCGCAATATTGCGCGGCGTCTGCGGGAAGACGCTATCCGGTGCGTACCAGCCTTTGTCGGTCACAAACCGGTTGATCGCATCGGTTAGCTCGGCAATGCTCATTGGCATCGAGGACTCTCCTTTCAGTATGGGGAGTAGGAGTAGCGAGTATTGCCCCCTTCCCCGGAATATTCGATTCTCTGCTCGCTACTTCCTGCCAATGGTACAATGACAGTCAAGCAAGGTGCAAGCGCATCAGAGGAGGTCTGCGATGCTGACGATTGATCAAATTGCCCAATATTGCGAGCAAGAGCTGGCTCGCTTACAATTGGCCGGCGACCGCGAAGAGTTGCGCCGGTTGCAGTTGGCGCTCGGCGTGCTCATGCGTGCCGCCGAACATGCCCGCGACCGCGAGACGGCGATGCGTTTCCGTGTGTTGGCTGCCCGGGCTGCTAATGCCCAAGAAATCATTGCCGGCGAGGATTAGACGTAGTTGGGTCAACTACTGGATGAGCTTGGTTTTACGGTGGCAATAATGTCTGTCAGGTGGTGTTCTTGTCCGTTTTGATAATTGATAACCGTGCTGCGCAAGAAACTGGTTATTTGTTTGAACCAATTATTGCGAATGCAATTGGCGGTGTCTCACTAAGCGCAGCTAAAAGTCCAATTCGTCGTTATCGTGATCCGGATCGTTATCGGCAAGTTGATTGTATTCGTGATAAACTTGCATATGAGATCAAAATGCGTGTAACCATTGCAGCTTCTGGAAAAGGTAGGTAGCAGGAAGAGATCGATTTTCCAGTAGATTGCCGTAGAAGCGGATATACGCCTGTTCTGGTTGTTTTTGATCCTACGCCCAATCGTCATCTTGAAGAGTTAGGTGCTGCATTTCAGCGTGAGAATGGTGAAGTGTATATCGGTGAAGCTGCTTGGCAGCATCTTTCCGAAGTCGCAGGCAACACGATGAGTCGATTTATTGAAAAGTATGTTAGACTTCCTATTCAACAAGTATTGCACAATGCGTCGATGTCGCTGCCCCAGATAACCTTCTCAATAACTAACGATAGTTTCTGTGTCACTATTGATACAAAGCAAGTACATTTCCAGCGCAACCCGCGTGCAACTCTCGAGTCAGAATAGTTGTGCTGATGCCGATGACGGCAGGGAAGCCAAAGGAGCAACGTCGTTCCATGAGCCGATTTGCGATTGAGTTGGCCGATATTCAGGCCGCGCGGCGTGCCTTGCGCACTATCATTTTGCCCACTCCGGTCTTGCCGGCGACCCGCCTCAGCGCTGAGTTGGGCGGGCCGATCTTTTACAAGGCCGAAAATACCCAACAGAGCGGTTCGTTCAAGATCCGCGGCGCCTATAACACCATTGTCCATCTTTCGCCCGAAGAGCAGGCGCGCGGGGTGATCGCTCCTTCTGCCGGCAACCATGCCCAAGGCGTGGCGCAGGCAGCCCAGTTGTTGGGGGTGAAGGCCACGATTGTCATGCCCGAACGCGCCCCGTTGACCAAGGTGGTCGCTACGCGTCGCCTCGGTGCCGAGGTTATCTTGCATGGGCCTACGTTCGATGATGCGGTGGCTTATGCTCATGCGCTCAAGGAAGAACGCGGCTTGACGTATGTTCACGCCTTCGATCATCCACGAGTGATTGCCGGTCAAGGTACAATCGGCCTTGAACTGGTCGAAGCGCTGCCCGATTTGCACCAGTTGGTGGTGCCGATCGGCGGCGGCGGCTTGATTAGCGGTATTGCGCTCGCTGTCAAAACCCTCCTGCCCCACGTGCGGATTGTTGGCGTGCAAGCCGCTGGCTGTGCGCCGGTGCCCGCTTCCCTCGCCGCCGGCCATCCGGTCACCGCGCCGGCGGCCCATACCATCGCCGATGGGATTGCCGTTAAGCGTCCCGGTGAGCTGACTCTGCCCATGATTCAGGCGCTGGTTGATGAGGTAGTGACGGTTGATGACGAAGAGATTGTGATGGCGATTGCCCATGTGCTGCAACATAGCCGGCTGGTCGTCGAGGGTGCCGGCGCGGCTGGGGTGGCGGCTCTGCTCAGCGGCAAAGTGCCGGTTAAGCCCCAGCAAGTCACTGCTACTGTGCTCTGCGGCGGCAATATCGACGCCAACCTGCTCATGCGCGTAATCGAGTATGCGCTGGTGCGGCAGGGTCGCTATCTTTTGCTCCGCACCAGCGTTGATGACCGGCCGGGTGGCTTGGCGGCGCTGGTGAACCATGTCGCTTCCACCGGCGCTAGTGTGATGGATCTCTTCCACCGCCGCGGGATGTGGCGGGTGCCGATCGATCGTGCCGGAGTCGAGCTGATCCTTGAGGTACGCGATGAAAACCATGCCCAAGCGGTGATCGAGTCGCTCGAACGGGCCGGTTTCCATTGCGAGCGCGAGTCGAATTGGCCAATTTGACATAAAAATTGAAGTGCCACTCTGTTGACTCAGGAATATCTATGGTAACCTTACGCGCTGCCTTTACCCAGCTCCGCCGTTTACGCACCGTCGAATTGCAATTGCTGGTAACGGTGCTGCTCTTCTTTGCCGCCGGCTATCTGCTAGTAGTAGTTGCTACCGGCCAGAGCGAGTTGCAGACCACTCTTAGCGGGTTGGCTAGCATCCTCTGGCCCTCCAGCCTGCCGTTGCTGCTCTTCGTCGCGATTTCGCTCGGTCTGTCGTGGCGCAGTCCGACTGCTGACCAGTTGATTTTGCCGCTGGTTGCTTTGCTCGCCGGTCTGAGCCTCATGATGACGGCGCGGCTCGAGCCGGGTTTGAACCAGATCGCTTTTTGCAGCAATGTCGCTGGCGAGCGGTTTCCTTGCTACGAAGGAATTGCCGCTAAGCAGACGTTGTGGGTGACGCTGGGGGCGGTGATTATGGCGACGATTCTCTTCACGCCGCTCGATCGCATCTGCATCAGGCTGTTCCGCCTCTCGTTCATTGATGTACTCGATCACTACCGCTATCTCTGGCTGTCGCTCGGCCTGCTGCTGATTTTGGCGACGTTCGTGTTTGGTGTTGATCCGAACGCCAGTGGGGTACGGGTTTGGTTCAATTTGGGTTTCTTCTACTTTCAACCTTCGGAATTGCTCAAAATCATTCTGGTCATCTTCATGGCTTCCTACCTCAACGAATACCGCGAGGTGGTGCAGTCAAATTACCGGCTTGGCCCGCTGAAACTGCCACCGTTGCCCTACCTAGTGCCGCTGGTCGGCATGTGGGGCATCGCGATGCTGACCATCGTCTTCCAGCGCGACTTGGGAGCTGCGCTGCTGCTCTTCGGCGTTTTTTTAGCTATGCTGTACGTAGCTACCGGCAGTGGCCTGTATGTGATGGCTGGTATGGCTGCCTTTGCTGGCGGTGCTTACCTGCTCTACCGTTTCCTGCCGATCGTTGGCTTACGTGTGTCAATCTGGCTCGATCCATGGGCGACGGCCCAAGGATCGGGCTACCAGATTGTGCAAGCTATTTACGCGCTGGCGTCGGGGGGAGTCTTCGGCGCCGGCCTAGGGCGTGGCGTGCCTGAATACGTACCTGCCGTGCATACCGACTTTATCTTTGTGGCCATCGGCGAGGAAATGGGCTTAGCCGGCACGCTGGCCGTCTTGATTGCCTATCTGCTGCTCATCTTCCGCGGCTACCACCTAGCGCTAGCTATTTCCGGTCACTTCCGCGGCTTTGAGCAATTGCTGGTGGTGGGTCTGACCTCGATTATTGCTGTGCAGTCGTTGATCATTTTGGGCGGCAATCTCCGCCTGATCCCACTTACCGGCATTACGCTCCCGTTTATCTCGTATGGCGGCTCGTCAATTATCATCAACTTTTTGATCGTTGGCCTGCTCTTACGTATTTCGGTCAGCGATCAACGGTATTAAATCGCGTAGAGACGGCCCGTAAGACCGTCTCTACGCTTGGGGAGGGAGGAGACCCGGAAAATATCCTCTATCACAGGGCCATGCATCGTCTTGCCAGTACGGTCAGCGTACCATCCTTCCCGGCCGCCCACACTGGCACAGCGTGCTACACCCTACATCCGTCCACGCAACATGCCGTTCCAATACATCGCCGGCAAGCCATACGCCTTCAACGCGTACATGCTGTAGCGCTCTTGCGATTGGTCGAACGGGAAGCTCTCTTTGGGCTGGTTGGTATAGTCGAACTCGGCCAAGATCAGGCTGCCGTAACCGGTCACCAGCGGGCACGAGGTGTAACCGTCGTATGTGGCGGGCAGCGTCTCGTGCGCAATTGCCGCCATGAGATTCGCCACGACTACCGGTGCCTGCTTGCGAATGGCAGCCCCTGTCTTTGAGGTAGGCAGGCTCGAGCAATCGCCAAGACTAAAGACGTTGGGGTAGCGCTTGTGCTGGAGCGTATACTGATCAACCTCAACCCAGCCGCCGCTATTGGCCAAGGCGCTGCTCTTGATCACATCCGGCGCGCTCTGTGGCGGCGAGACATGAAGCATATCAAAGTTAACCGTCACTGTCTCGCGGGTAGCGAGATTGAGAAAGACCGCTTCCCGCGCTTCGCCACGCACCTCAATCAGATCATGCTGGAAGTGAACGTTGATCCCCTTCCGCGCCACAACCCGGTTTAGCGCATCGGCATACTTCTTCACCGCAAAGATTGCGGCGCCGGCATGGTAGAAGTTGAGCTGGCTCTGCTGGCGCACCCCTGACCGGCGGAAGTAGTCGTCGGCTAGATAGACGATCTTCTGCGGCGCGCCACCACACTTGATCGGCGTGCTAGGGTGAGTGAAGACGGCATTGCCGCCGCGGAAGGTGCGGATATTCTGCCACGTGTACTCGACCGTGTCGTAGGAGTAGTTCGAGCAGACGCCATTCTTGCCTAACGTCTCTGGCAGGCCCTTGATCTTACCCCAGTCGATCTGAATGCCTAGCGCCACTACTAAGAAGTCGTAGGTGATCGTCTCGCCGTTGCTAAGGGTCAGGCTGTTATTATCCGGATCAAACGCCGTGACCTTCTCTTTGATCCACGTGACTCCCGGCGGAATGTAATCGGCTTCGGGCCGGGCCGATTGCTCGCGCGGGAAGACCCCGCCGCCGACTAGTGTCCATAATGGCTGATAGTAGTGAACGGTTGCCGGTTCGATCAGCGCGATCTCTGGTGGATTCGGCTGATCCATCAGTTGCGCAGCGACAGTCAAACCAGCAGTGCCGCCACCAGCGATAACGACTTGATAGTGGCTCTTGGCCATAACAGTTCCCTCTTTCTGTGGTATCAGCGGCGTGCCAGCCGCATGCTCATTTCTCGACGCGAATGGTGATATCCTGCTTACCTCGGCAATTTCTGCCCGAATCGTTCAGCGAAATTAAGCGCAAAGCCAAGCGAGCGTTGCACGTCGCGGTTGAAGAGCGCGCCAAACAGCGCCATTGGCCCGGCCCGGCGCGGCTCGCGTTGCGCGCTCACTAGCGCGTGCGCTGCTGCACCCATGACCTGCAAGGTCTTCGGATCGAGCACACCTGAACTCATCAGTGCTTTCACTTCTTCCGACTGCATCAAGGTCAGCAAGTTGCGCAGCGCAACCAAACCCTGCCGGACAGTGCCTTCAATGTCGATCCCTTGCTTGTTCACTGCGGCGTATAGCTCGTCGATCATGTCAACCGTCATTGCGGCAAAGCCGGGGGCTTGGCGAGCCAATTGCTCAAGGGTGACCAATTGCTCGCTAAGACCGGCCAGCGCGCGCAGCGTCGTCGGTTCGGTCAGCCGTTCAAGCGCGTGTAATCCAACCTTCAACCGCTCGTCAATGTCGACGCCAGCGCTAGCGGCATCGCGGTACAATCCGTCAACGGTATCAGTCGCCATGGCCAATAACGCTGGCGCCTCGTCGGCCAGCGCATTCACCTTGGCTAGATGATGCTCGAGCCGATCCATCCGCTCCATCATCTGCTGCAACAATTCAGCAATGTGACCGGCATCTAACGTTTGCACCTCAGCACCACCATTGGCTTGTGAGTATGTCATAGCTCTTCCTGTGTGTTGCGCCCGCTGTATGTTCGGGCAAAACCATCGCTCGCAATCTATGTTTTCACCCCCACAGCAGGCAAGCATTCCTGCTATGGGGGTGTTATGAGCCGATTACGCTGCTACTGCTGCGACTAACTCGCGCCACGTGCCCTGCGGGTCAACGAGAGTGGCGACGTTGGTGAATCCAAAGCGGCGCAGCACACTTGTGCCAACTTGCGAGCGGTAACCGGTGGCGCAGTGAGCGATGATTGGCGTGTCACGTGGAATTTCGCTCAGCCGACGCGGTAGATACCCAACCGGAATATGCAATGCGCCGGGCAGGTGAATCTCTTCGTACTCGGTAAGGTTGCGCATGTCGAGGATGACCGCCGAGTGATCGGCTAACGCTGTACTCAGATCTTTCACCGTGGCGGTGGGCAGTTGGTCCAGATTGTCACCCAACGCTGAAGCGGGCAGGTATCCCGGAATGTCATCAACGCCAATCGCTCGTAAGTCCTTCAGAATCTCGCTCATATCCGCGTCGTCAGGTACCACGAGGTACGTTGGCTTGGTGAAATCAACAAACCAACCCACGTAGCTGCTGTACATCTTGCGGATCGGCACGCTGATACTGCCCGGCACGTGACCGGCGACAAATTCGGCGGCGCTGCGCAGATCAAAGACGATTGCACCTTCAGCAATGGCCTTGTCAAGCACCGGCCGCTCAATCTCAACCGGCATCGCCAGATCGTGCAACAGCGCCGGCCCGACCTTGTTCACGTACTTCATACGGGCGAAGTAGCGCGGCGGTTCGGGTTGGCCGTGCAGCAGCCACTTCACAAATGCATCTTCGTCGTCAAATTGGAACGCCGGATTAAACCGCTTCTCATAGCCAAGCGTACTCGACGGGATCGCACCTAGCGCCTTGCCGCAGGCACTACCCGAGCCGTGCGCCGGCCACACCTGCAAGTAATCAGGCAGGTCTTTGAAGCGCTGCACTGACTGGAACTGCTTGCGTGCGCCGGGTTCTTTGGTACCGGTAATACCTGCCGCTTCCTCGAGTAGGTCGGGCCGGCCTACATCGCCAACAAAGAGGAAGTCGCCGGTGAAAATGCCCATCGGCTGGTCAGCACCCGCCGTGTCGGTGATCATAAATGCAATGTGCTCGGGGGTGTGGCCGGGGGTGGCAATGACTTGCACTTTAATATTGCCGACCATCCATGTGTCGCCATCTTTGACCAAAATCGCTTTGCTCACTTCGGGGTAGGCATATTTCCAATTCTCGTCGCCCATGTCGCTCAGATACATCTGCGCACCGGTGCGAGCCGCCAATTCGCGCACCCCGCTCACAAAGTCGGCATGAATGTGGGTCTCAGTAACATGGGTGATCCGCAAACCCTCTTTCGCTGCTACCCGCAAGTACGGTTCGACATCGCGCATGGGGTCAATGACCATTGCCTCACCGGTCTTAGCGCACCCGATGAGGTAGGAAGCCTGCGCTAGCATCTCGTCGTAGAAGTACTTCAGCAACATCGCTCTCGTTCCCTTCCTTTGGTTGTCTTTGCGTCACCTTAAAGGGGGCGGCACTCCCTCTTGCAGCGTTGGCGACAACTGCTTGTTTAGAGTGTTGGGATTGTTTGTCCGCAAGATAACAAAAATCACCACTTGGCAGAAGCCGGATCTTGCTTATACTATCTCTTAGCAAAAACTTATATCTGCAACACTGGATAATCATTGCGCAAAAGAATGAACGTGGCTACCCCTTTAGCGGCGCGCAGGGCTAACTACAGCGGGATGATCATTGCTAATGATAGCGACGGCGTTCGTGGCGCATCGCAAAGCAGCTCTAAACTGGGAGAGCAACGATGCTCGATCTGTACAAACTTGATATCTTTACGCGGGTGGTGGCTGCCGGCAGCCTCAGCAAAGCGGCTGAGCAATTGCACATGACTCAATCAGGGGTGAGCCAGCATATCCGCGCGCTCGAAGATGCACTCGGTACCGAGTTGTTCGCCCGGGGCCGGCGCGGGGTGGAGTTGACGGCCGCCGGGCAACGGCTCCTGTCATATTGCGAAAGCATCTTTCGTCTCGTTGCTGAAGCTGAATTGGCTGTTACTGATGTTGCCGGTTTGCGGGCTGGCCAATTGACCATTGGGGTGACTCCCGGTGTCAGTGCCTATCTGCTGCCTGAGTGGGTGCAGATGTTTGGTCAGCGCTATCCTAACCTTGCCGTAAGCACCCAAACTGGCACGACACCGGCCATTGTGGCCGAACTACGTAGTGGTACGCTTGATCTTGGCGCGATCGAGGGTGAACTTGACAACGCTGACACCGATCTTCAGCAGCATCCGTTACGCGAGTTTGATCAATACGTGATTGTGGGCCGGCGCCATCCGTGGTGGGGGCGTGATGAGGTGCAGCTCAGTGAGTTAGCTGGTCAGCCGATGGTGATGCGCCAATCGAGCAGCCAAACCCGCGCATGGCTCGATCAGGCGTTGCGCGAACAATCGCTTACGCCGCGCGTTATTGCCGAACTCGATAACCTTGAGTCGATCAAGCGGATGGTGATGATCGGTACGGGGCTGACGATTTTACCTCTCTATACAATTACTGCCGAGCAAGAGGTAGGGGCGTTGCATCCCATCCCGATTAGTGGCCGGCCCCTGCGCCGCACGCTACGGTTACTATGGCGCGCGGCGCGCCCGCTCTCGCCGGTGGCGTATGCCTTTCGCCAGATGCTAGTAGCCCATTATGGACGCTAATGGCGTTTGGTCTGCACCTGTTGTTGCATCTGGCTGATCAGCCGGTTTTCAAGGGCAGGCGGTAATGGCGGCGGCAGATCGTCGAGATGGTGCAACAAGTCGACCGTTTGTTGCAACGACGCTAGCAACTCTTGGCATTCGGGGCATTGGCGCAAATGCTCTTCCAACTCGGCGCACGATACAGCGCTGAGTTCGCCATCGAGATAGTCGTTCAAGCGATCGATCAGATCGAGACAGTGATCGTGATTGTGGCGTTCCATTGGCATTCCTCGCGGTTGGGGCAACGTCTGCGTTGCCGAGCTGATCCCAGCACAGCGGGTTGCGTGGGCAGGTGGGCGAAGGATACCTCGCCCTTACCTGTCATTGCTTGACGCTTCGACATAGCGTGCTAGCGCTTCGCGCAACCGCAGACGGGCGCGGTGCAGCCGCACCTTCACCGCGCCGGGGCTAATGCCGAGCCGCTCGGCGGTCTCTTCAGTGCTGAGTTGCTCGATGTCGCGCAGCACAATCACGGCCCGTAACGCATCGGGCAATTCGGCAATCGCCTGCGCAATCTCGCGCCGTAATTCACCATCGAGCGCGTTCCGCGCCGGATCGATCGCCCACGTCGTTTTGTGATGTAACGTGGTCTCATCCGGCGCAAGTTCACCAACCGCATCGAGTGCGACTTGCGGTCGCTTCTGGCGCAGCAGCATCAATCCTTCATTTGAGGCGATCCGGTAGAGCCAACTGCTCAAGCTGCCAGCGCCAGTATATTCCGGTAGCGCCGCGCACGCTTTGATGAACGTCGTCTGCAAGACGTTCTCAGCATCGTCGGCGTCGCCGAGCAGGTGCAGCGCACGTGCGTAGACCAGCGGCGCAAAACGTTTAACAAAACAGGTGCAGGCATCAGGGTCGCCGCGGCGTAAGCCGGCAAGCAATGCCTGTTCATCATCATACAGTGAGAGGTCAATGATTGGTCCCGGCACAACAGCTCCTCCATCGTAGACGTGATGGTATAGATTCAGTATATCACGTCTACGATGGCGGCTCTGTAGCGCCACATAACCGGGCGGCGCCCCGGCCCGGCAACAAACGGTGCCTTACGCTGCCGCGGCGACAATCGCTTCGCGCAGTTTGTTAGCCATCATCCCCTCTGGCACTGCGCCTTCGATATGCACCAGATCGTCGATCACCGTCTTCGGGACGCCCATCACTGCATAGCGATCGCCAAGTTCAGGGAATTCGGTCACTTCGATGCCCTCGGCGGTAATGTACGGGTTGGCCAGCGCTAGCCGGTAGGCCATCACCACCGCTCGCGGGCAATAGGGGCAGGTCGGTGTTACAAAGACCTGCAAGTGCATCGGCGCCTTGATCGTGTTCAGCAGCTCCATCGTTGCCGGCTGGAGATCAGGCTGGGTTGCGCCACCGGCCAACCGGATAGCCTCGATCAGCGAGGCAAACTCGTAGCCGCTAGGCAACCCGGCGAAGCGCAAGCCGTGATTCTTTCGCTCTTCCCCTGCCAAAAAGACGATCCCCGGCGCCTTGTCGATGCCTAGCTCGGCGGCATACGCGCCGTCTTTAGTCAGATCATATACACTCAAGCGCAGCAGCGGGTTGAGTTCCACTACCTCTTGCAGCAGCTCGTGGGTGACATCGCTGTATTCGCCGCTCTCTTCCGAGGTAAACAGGACAATCTCAACCGGACGGTTTAGCCCAGCGAACGCCTCCCGCACTGCCTTGCGATCTTTTTCCTGCATCAGAGCCATTGGTTTGCTTCCTTTCACGCCATCATCATTGCAATTGCTACCTATCAGATGCGCTCACGGTGGTATTGGTTACACGGCGTTTTTCAGGCGTTACCCTCCTTTATGAACAGCAATCCGATCCCAAACCCGATGAGTGCCAGTATGCCGGCAATCGTGCTGGTGAGAGCATAGCCAGCAGTGGCGCTGATCCATGGCCCGGCTAGTGAACCCACAATCCGCCCTCCGCCAATGCCAGCAGTCATCATCGCGAGCAGCGCGCCGCGCCGTTGAGCGCTGAGCCCGCTAATGAGCGGAAAGGTCGAGACGATCGCAAACTCGAAACACAGGTCAAATGCCAACAGGAGGGCCAAAAAGATCGGCCATGATCCACTCTGCGGCAAGAGCAGTAACCAGACGCCGACGAGCAAAAATCCGCCTAACACCGCTCGTCGCTTGCCGATCCGGTCGGTGAAGAGCGTGGCGCTAAGCGAACCAATTAACTCAACCACGCCGAGCAATCCGAAGACGAATCCGAGCTCGGCGGTCGTGGCGTTAAATGCGCTGTTCAGCCAACCGGCGTAACTGACAAAGATCAATTCAACCGCAGCTAGTTGGATGAAGACGAATCCTAGCGCAGTCAGAATGCTCGGTTGCTTAAAGAGATGCCATAGATGATTCGCGGATGCTGACTGGTGCAGTTGGCGGGATGGCGTTTGGTCATCGTTCGGTAACATGATATACGATATGAGCATCACGCCGCCAGCTATCGTCAGGCCGGCAAAGATCGGCGCGATCCCCCATCGTTCCACGCTCCACGTAATCAGTGGTACGCCGAGCAGCGCCGAGAGCGCCCAACTCAATTCGAGCACGCCGAGCATCCGTGCGCGGCGTTCGTAGTGGCTGCGCGCGCTAACGTAGCTTTGCAGCGCTGGCATCCCCACGGCGATGGCCAGCCCAATTACCGCATACCCAAACAGAAACGGGACAAATGCAGCGCTCATCGCACAAATAGCGGCGCCGAGTGTAAAGATGATCCCACCCCCAATCATTGTGGCCCGATCGCCGATGCTATCACTGATTATCCCACCCAACGGGCTAAACAGCGACGCCGCTACTTGGACCGTGATTAGCAGGCTGGCGGTGGTCAGATCAACCGCAAAGCCGGCGGCCAAAAACCCCAATAGAGGATAGATCATGCGGAAGGTGAGGCTGACCAGCCAGCGGCCCCAGACCAGCGTCAACAGTTGGGGCCATGTCAGCGCACGCGCGTCATGAGCAGTTAGGGTTGTCATACCACTAAACCTTGTCAACAGCAATGCGATACCAAACGATATATGGCAAGGGCTGGCTGGCGCAATGAAGCGCATCATGCTAGCTCGCCTGCAGCAAGCTCCTTTGGAACGAACAGCATTTCTTTGACGTGTTCCTCACCATTACATTGACAGACCATTGCGCGCAGGCTATCATTTCACCCATTGTCATCGCCAATTTGAAATGCATACGTTTGGAATATGCAACGACAATACCATGCATGGCACAGCCCTGCCCTCAATCGAACGATGGAATTGCTCATATTTGGCCATGCCGGTGCGCCGGTGTTGGTCTTCCCCACCTCGCACGGACGTTTCTACGAATATGAAGATCGCGGGATGGTGGCTGCGCTTGGTCATCATTTAGAGCAAGGATGGATTCAACTTGTTTGCGTCGATAGCGTCTACAGTGAAAGTTGGTATAACTATGGCGCTGATGCCGATGCGCGAATGTGGCGAGAAGAGCAATATGAGCACTATCTGATAACCGAAGTCTTGCCACTGGTGCGCCACCTCAATCCCAATCCGTTCTTGATGGCCACCGGCTGTTCGTTCGGCGCTAGCGAGGCCGTGATTTTCACATTGCGCCATCCCGGTTTCGTGCGGCGTGTCATCGGCCTCTCAGGGTTGTACGATCTCAAGCGGTTTTTTACCAGCTACACGCAGGGCGTCTACTTTCATAATCCGGTTGATTTCGTACCCAATTTGAACGATCCGTGGACAATTGATCGTCTCCGTGAAACCGATATTATTCTGGTTACAGGGCGCGACGATCCGTCGGCGTGGTCAAATGAATTGCTGTCAAGCCAATTATGGGCCAAGGGGATCGGCAATGCCTTGCGAGTCTGGGATGGTTGGTGCCATGACTGGCCCTACTGGCAACGCATGATCGTGCAATATATCGGTGGGCATGATTGACCAAAACTGTTATGCCGGTACAGTTATGGCTTTACAATGATGAATTTCGTGATCTGAAAACCCGGTACTTTCGGACTATTCCACAGGATTGAAGTGAGTCATATACTAACAGCTAGAGCAGAAGCATTCGTGGGAGTGCGTGTTATGAAGTCGCAACGTGGGCAATCGATTGTCGAAATGGCACTCTTGCTACCGGTCATGTTAATGGTCTTGTTTGGAATTATCGAATTTGGCTATCTCATTTTTGCCTACTCGATGGTATCCCAAGCGGCACGCAACGGTGCTGAAGCGGCAGCGCAATTGCCACCGCATCAAACGTGGCTCGATCTGCGCAATAACCCGCCAGCTAACTTTCCCGGTTTCACGGCTGATGCGTGTGTGCGCGGGATTATGGAAGCAATTCGCTCGGACGTCGTACTGTTCGATGGGAGTGGCAACGAAGGGCGCCGAATCGAGGACTATGTGACGATTCGCTACCCCAACGGTGGTCAGACGCGCAATTTGAGAGATCGTGGGCCAATCGAGATCGAGATCAATTATCCGGTACGCAGCATCACGC
This sequence comes from uncultured Chloroflexus sp., assembly GCF_938091255.1. Lineage (NCBI taxonomy): Bacteria > Bacillati > Chloroflexota > Chloroflexia > Chloroflexales > Chloroflexaceae > Chloroflexus > uncultured Chloroflexus sp. The sequence continues at coordinate 170,868 of NZ_CALLJH010000028.1, read as the reverse complement.
CGCTCTTCGATCTGATCGGGCTAGAGAATGGCACGCTCACCTTGCGGGTCGTACAACGCCGCTCTATCGAAAACTTAGGTGTCGATCCGACTAGCCCGCGTGGGGTGGCATGTGCACGTGATGTGGCCGATTGGCAAGACATGCAACTCGATCGATAAGCGAGGGAAACCATGATCAAGAAACGTCGTCACAAGACGGTGGGCCAAGCCATTGTTGAATTTGCTCTCTCGACTACAGTCATCTTTCTCTTGCTTTCGGCTGCAGTTGATCTCGGCCTCATCTTCTTTACCTTGCAAGCGCTGCGTGCGGCTGCTCAAGAGGGTGCCACTTACGGTAGTTACCCGTTGGTGGTAACGAATAATAGCGGTCGAGTAACAGCGGTAACGCTGAATTATGAAGAGATTTTCAGACGCATTCGCACTGCTGGTGGCACGCAGCCGACAGGAGTAGCCAATCTACTCGATCTGAACGGTGATGGGATCGACGATGTTAGTCAGCCTGCAGTCTTTAGTAAAGACAATCCGACCAACCCGAATGGGTTTGTGATTATAGAAAATCCGAAGGGCGCTAATCCATCTAACCTAAGCGGCACGTGCGCGACAACGACACCGCGGGTCGATATGCGCAATGCTGGCCAGAATTGTTGGATCAGGGTAACAATACGGTACCGTTACCAGCTCTTCTTTCCCTTTGCGCCGGCATTTGGGCGAGAGATCATCTTACGAGTGACACATACGATGCCTATCCGTAGCCAGTTTGTCGGCTAACAATCTGTAAAGCTCTAGTCCGCAAATGGCAACGCAGCACATGGAGGAAGGTAATGGCAACTAAGCAAACAAGAATGTGTGGTACACCACGACGAGTACGCGGGCAGAGTATTCCCCTGCTTGCCCTCATGATCGTCGTGCTGGTCGGAATGGTGGCGCTATCGGTTGATGTCGGGCGCACCTTTTCCGAGGAACGCCGCGCTGTGGCAGCCGCAAATGCGGCATCGTTGTCGGCGATGAATACCTACGTTCGCCGACCAGCCGGTACGACCAATACAGTCATTTATGACGCGATTGTCAACTCGCTCCGCTCGAATGGGATCGACGTTGAGAACAATCCAAATATTCGTATGGAAGCGTACTATCTGAATGCACGCGGCGAGCCGATTGAAGGCGGTGCTCGTATTACTCGTGACGGTACCGTAGCTCCTGATAACGTTGCGTACATTCAGGTGAACCTCGAAGGTGACGTTGACACCTTCTTTGCGCGGGTCGTTAATCAAGAGCAGTTACCGATTGCAGCAACTGCCTACGCTGGCACATGTCCGCCGACTGATGGCGTGTATCCAATTGCGATCAACAACGAGTACATCAGCGGCAATGAGTTTCGCAATCCGGGTGATGCCAACGGTGATGGCAGGCCCGATAATAACTGGGAGAGGCTTACGAATGGTCCTTACAGGGGCTTTACCAAAATGCGCCTCTACCTAGCCGACAATAATGTGCCCGGCGGGTTTGGCTGGCTGCGCTGGCTTGACGGTCGTGGTGCTAGTGGTGCAAATGCTAACAGTGCCCAAGAGTTGGAATTGGCTCTAACCGGTACCGGCACACTCTCAAGGGGTTTTATGGAGGTGGTACCGTGGCCGGCGACCAACCTGCCCCGCCCGGCAAATTACCCTGAGCGGCCCGGCGAGTTGAATGTTGGTGACTGGGTCTACGGCAGCTCTGGCTTCACCGCGAGCAATGACCGTCGCGCTGCGCTAGATGCCCATATTCAGAATGGTACCCGCATGGTGCTACCGATCTACGATGTTGCGGTTTCGCAAGGCTCGAATGCAGCGTATCGCGTAGTGCGCTTCGGTCTCTTTGTGTTAACCGAGTATGGGCGTGAACGCAACCGGCCCTATATGGATTTCATCTTCCTCGGCGATCCGAACCGGCAGGGCACGGCTTGCTCGGCGACCCCGCCGCCGCCAGAGGATACGAGTATTGTTCGCTTGACCGGTAGTGTCGAGCTGTGGCCGGAGTATCAGGTGGTAGCCAATGAACGCCGTCCGGTGCAGTATGTTGTTGTGCTCGACGTATCTGGATCGATGAGTATGGACTTCTTTGGCCGAGGCTATATGAATGACCAGCCCGTCCAATGCATTGTAGGCCATCCCGGATCGCCGCCTCCGGTCGAAGGATGCGTCGGTAACTATCGACACGCGTGGAGGCCGGAGACCGAGCGCCGGATCTACGTCGCTAAGAAAGCTATTCAGATGCTGATCGATCAGACCAACATGCCGGGGAATACTGACTATGACCCGACGCGGCCCCCCGATCAGATGGCCCTGATCTGGTTTAATCAGAGCGTTCCTTTGACCAATCGTTTCGGTTTCAGTTCGGATCCGGCGGCACTGAAGAATGCGGTGCTCAATGCCGGCAAGACTAGGAATATCACAGATCCGTACTTGACCTCAGGTTTTACTAATGTTGCCGGGGCTCTGTACCGTGCGCGGGAACTGTTACAGAATGCGCCGAAGACGACCAATCACCTTGGCCGTGAGTGGGTATATCGGCGAGCGATTATTCTCGTGACCGATGGTGTGTCAAACGTCTTCCTCGATCGCAGTAAACCAGACCTCTACAGTATTCCTAGCAGCAACGGTATTTCCAGTTCCGGTTATCCGCCCACCTATGTAGGAAATCCAACTTGCGGAGATCTAAAGATGAAAGTTCTTGATGACGCAGAATGCCAAACAACCAGAATTGGCGGCAAGTACAATAACATGGATCGCCCCATTACCCAGATGGTGCAGCAGGCAGAGGCGATCAAGGCCGATCAATCGGTTCAGACCGACATTTATGTGCTGGCGATCTCGGTTACTCCACCGACTGGGTTGAAAGATGGTGTGGCGACCACGCGCCGTCACTTCTACACTGCCGAGACACTTGAACGCGGGCCAGACGGTCTGAACAACGTTGACCGCATTATGTTGGCGATCAATGCCGAGGTTGAGTATGGGCCGTGTATCAGCGGTCAAGACGGCGAGTGGCGTGGTATTATTCCGGTTTATCACTTCCAATCGGTTGGTGGTCTGAGCTACCCGAACGTTGGTGAGGTGATCTTGCAAGATATTTCAACTAACAGTGTGTATCGGGCGCCGATTGTTGCCAGTACTGATGGACGGGTACGCTATACCTTCGAGTCGATCCCGCGCGGTACCTATCGCTTGCAAGCCTATCTCTTCTACCGCCACCCGCTCGATCCGCCGACCGCCGGCCCGCGAATGTACAGCCAAATCTTTAATAGCGTTTCGAGCCAGTCGGATATGGTGGTTGTGCTTGAGCCGAATGGTCAAGGCGCCGGCTTTATTACCACTATCGAACAGAACCTGCGCTTGCGTCTCAACGGTAATGTTTGTGCGGTGAATTAGCGGTGAATTAATTGAAGAGGGTTCGGGAACGGCAGCATGCTCCTGCTCCCGAACCCCGTTCCCTCTGTCTCTCCTACGCTGACGTGCAGTCGACGTCACGCTTCCACAATGCTCGCGGGGAGGTTTCCAATGATGTTTAGTCCGCGCTTGTTCCGCCCCTCTATGCTGTTGGCAGCTTTAGCCCTGATTGCGCTCATTGTGCCGACGTGGCTGCCATCGCCAGCCCGCGCGCTTGACGATGAAACTGGTACTGACCAAGTCATAGACAACTCACAAGCTGACTTCGCCAGTGGTGTCTTCCAGCGCACGGTGGTATCGGCGGCACCATCGTCGCCGACTAATCCAGACGTGGTTGGTGCGATTGAGTTAGCGCCGGTGGGTGCGCTGAACCGAAACAACTGGACCACTTCTGCAGCAGCATTGCCTCAAGCACTGAGTGATGCGCCGGTGGTGGCGTTAGGGCGATACTTATTTGTGATCGGTGGCGCGACTAGTCCGATTGCCAATGAAGAGAACCGTTCTTCTTACATCTATCGTGGTGTTGTCAATCAAGCTACCGGTGGGTTTGAGACACATGCGCCGGTTGCTCCCGGCAATGACTCGTTTACTGCCATTTCCATTCCGGCTGTTGATCCCGGCTCTGAATGTGATACACCGCTGGCTGCACGTTCACGGGCTGGTGCGGTTGCAGTGCCAGCAACGACTGGTACAAACCTTGGATACTTGTTTATTGTTGGCGGCAGTATGTATGACCAAGACTGCGCTACCTACGACTTTTCGACCAATATCGTGCAGCGAGCTACGGTCGATGCCAACGGGAATATTATATCTTCTGGCTGGAGTGCCCCATCGAGTTGGCGTTTTCCTACTCTGGATGATAGCGGCAATATCATTACGGCTACCGACTCACCTGACCTACGCGGTGTTCAGAACGTCCAACTCGTACATATCCGTACCAGCGCCGGCAATGATTATATCTATGCGATTGGCGGATTGAGCATTGCGCCTAGCCAGTTTTTGCGGGAAGATGTCTATCCGTATGTCTTCTACACCAAGGTTGGCGCTAACGGCAATCTCGTCCATCCGACCGGTGCGTCGACACAGACGGTCTGGCAAAGGTTAGCCGATTTGCCGTTTCCTTTGCACTCCGGTACGGCTATCGCTGCGTACGCCACCAGTGGTTCGAGCCAAAACGCAGCGATCTTTTTGCTTGGTGGCTGTACCGATGTTGAATGCAATACCTTGAATACCTCAGTTTACCGAGCTGACGTCAATCCGACTACCGGTGCGCTAACATGGACAAATCAAGTGGCGCGTGTGGGCAACAGTACACAGGTAATCAACATTCAAGGACGGCAGGGGGTAACCGGTCTCAGTTTCAACAACCGGCTATACTATGTCACCGGTTCAACCGCAACCGGCTCGCCCGGTGCGTCCGGTGCCACTGCAACCATTCCGGTTGCGATATATGGTGATGATTTCCTGCTCGAGGATTTGACCGGCAGTGGTACCTATGTTGTCGGTACCAATGAAGTAAGTGATTACGTTTTGCCATTGCCGAATAAGCGCCTCAACGCTGCGGTTGCAATTGTACCGGCGGTGCCGCCGGATAATGCTACGACTCAAGTCAATGCAGCGTGGGTGTACGTGGTTGGCGGGTCAAATGAGACCAATCAACCGACCGACACCATTTTCTTTGGTGGGGTAGGTGGTGCTAATGAGTCAACCGGTACAAACCGAGCTTCAGAGGGTTGGTACTACTCGCAACCGTTTGAGGTGCTTACAAGTGGCGAAACTTCACGGTTGCTCGCCATCAAATGGCTGACTGATCTGAATCGTCCACCATCAAACCCCGAAGCCGACATTCGGTTGCAGTTCCGAGCTGTGGTCACGAGCGGCACGTGTCGTGAGAGCGACTTCGATCCTTCAATGGCGCCAACCAATCCCTCACGCTGGCGCGATCTAGATAGTGATACTAGTTCGCAGCTGCGCTCACAGCACGGTCTCAATATCATTCGCCTGATCGATGCCTTCCCGACCGAAGAGATACAGGCGACCTGTATGCAGTACCGAGCGCAGTTCATTCAAGACCCCGGTGATAGAACATTCTCGCCAAAGCTGTACTATGTTGCAGTCGAGAAGGTGGTAGCGGCAAAGCCTGACATTTTAATCGACACCTTTGACGTTACTACTAACAGCGGTAGCTTTGCAAACATTAGCCTGACGCTACGTAATCTGCGCCGGAATAGTCTCGCTGCTACACGCAGTGTGGAGGCTGCTAGCGGTGGTGGTAGCTTCTTCGTTGATCTCTGTATTAAGCGGCGCACGAATCCATCGACACCGGAGTTGACGGCGGTACCGGCGCCGAATCCAAGCGCTGGTTCGAGCGCAACCCCCTCGTGTGCAACGGTATCAGCACAGGTGCCGAAGCATACATTGGTGCCGGGTGCAACATATACTATTCCGCTAAGTGCGTGGGTGAACTCGCAAACGAATCAGTCCGCTGATTGGAGTACGATCTTTGGTGAGCCGGGCACGTATGACATTGGGATCGTCGTTGATTATAACGTGATGGCTGGTGAAGATGCCGAAGGTCGCAGCAACAATCGTGGTGAGAACGTTTCGCCGCCCAATGGTATCATTCGCACGGTGACGATCATTGCGCCGCCGAGTCCAGAGCCAGAGAATCCGAAGGTCTTTGTACCGGTGGTGTTCCGCTAACTGTATCAGTCACAGTGAATATGAACTTACTCGTCGGGGCAGCCAACGCGGCTGTCCCAATTTGTAGGTAGAACGTTAGCGCGATAGCTATGCGCTCGTGGTATGATATGGTTAATCCAAACCCCATCTATCAAAAAGTCCGGCCAGTTTTGGTATGGGTGATAACGAAAGGTTATAGCCGATGCAACCATTTGATCAGACGAAGGTCGATCAGGATTTCGGCTTTTTGTTGAAGCATTTTCGTGCCGTGTTGAAACACGTCGGCGAACATCACGTAGCTGAGGCGTTGCCGTGGCTCCGTGCTGCGCCTGATGACTCGACGATCTCAACGCGATCGTTGGTGCGAGCGTTGGGGATTGCCTTTCAGTTGTTGAATATTGCCGAAGAGAATGCAGCCGTGCAGCAGCGTCGCGTGGCCGATCGCGATCCGGATCGCCGACCTGAGACGGGGCGCTGGCGTGATGCGTTGCAGAAATTACGTTGGGCTGGCTTACGTGCGGCTGAGATCGCTGATGCGTTGCCTTCGATCTGGGTTGAACCGGTATTGACCGCGCATCCGACTGAAGTGAAACGGGCGACGGTGTTGTCGCATAATCGTGATTTATACCTGCTGATGGTGCGTCACGAAAGTCAACGCTGGTCACCGGCTGAACAGGCGGAGATTGAGGCCGAGATTGAGACAACGCTTGAACGGTTGTGGCGCACTGGTGATATCTTTCTGAACAAACCGGCGGTGCCGTCTGAAGTGCGCAATGTGTTACATTACTTAGTAAATGTCTTCCCCGATGTGTTACCGGTGCTTGATACCCAGTTGCGCTATGCTTGGGCAATGGCTGGCTTTGATCCGGAGTTGTTGGCCGATCGCTGGCCTCGGCTGAGCTTTGGCTCATGGGTTGGCGGTGATCGCGATGGTCACCCCTTGGTGACGGCTGAGATTACTGCCCAGACGCTGCGCGAGATGCGTTTGCAAGCGTTGCGGTTGGTACGTCGCCGGTTACGGTTAGCGGCCAGCCATCTCAGTATTTCTGACCTGCTCTTCCCAGTGCCGTCTGGTCTCGTCACTCAGATCAATCGCCTAGCGGCCGTTTTGGGCGAACGTGGTCAGCGTGCGATTGACCGTAATCCTAATGAACCGTGGCGGCAGGTGCTCAATTTGATGATAGCCCGCCTACCGATTGATGATGCTCCGGCTGAGGCTGCGCAATTAGTAGATGAACCTGATCGGTACCGCGATGCTGCTGAATTGTTATGTGATCTGCGTGAGTTAACGGGGTATCTGCGTGAGATTGGTGCTGATCGGTTAGCCGATGCTGAGGTTCGACCGTTGATGCAATTGGTGCAGACGTTTGGCTTTCATCTGGCTACACTTGATATTCGTCAGAACAGTCAGTTTCACGATCGGGCATTAGCCCAATTAATGGAAGTGGCAGGCTTGTCAACTGATGATCTATTAGGCGGCGATCCTGAACGGCGGCGGGCGATGCTCGAACGTGAAGTGTCATCGCCACGACCATTTGCTCATCCTGACACGCCGCTTGGCCCGGAAGCAGAGGCAGTAGTTGGGTGCTATCGCGTGTTGGCGGCGCATATTGCCCGCCACGGAACGGCTGGAATTGGCCCGCTGATTATCAGTATGACCCGCGATGTAACTGATGTGCTGGTCGTCTATCTCCTAGCGCGCGAGGCTGGGTTAGCCTATGCTACGCCAGAAGGGTTGGTTTGTCGCTTGCCGGTCGTTCCCCTCTTCGAGACGATTGAAGACCTTGAGCGAAGCCCTCATATCTTGGCTGACATTCTCGATCATCCGGTGACACGCCGAAGCTTGATCGCTCAGGCGAACGGTGGCGAGCTTGTACAACAAGTGATGATCGGCTACAGCGACAGCAACAAAGATGGCGGGATTCTGGCGAGTCAGTGGACCCTATACCGTGCCCAACGGGCCATGGCCGAAGTGGGGCGCGCGCGTGGGGTGCGCATCCGCTTCTTCCATGGTCGCGGCGGTACTATCAGCCGGGGCGCTGGGCCAACAAACCGGTTTATCGCGATGCTGCCGCCGGGCGCTCTCGACGGTGAGCTGCGCTTAACCGAGCAGGGTGAAGTGATTGCGCAAAAGTATGCGAATCGTTTGACCGCCGCCTACAATCTAGAGTTGCTGATCGCCGGCACCACGACGCATACTCTCCTGCATCGCCGACAAAGCACTACGCCACATCCGCTTGAGCCGGTGATGGATTGGTTGGCGCAACAGGCGCGGCTTGCCTATCGCAATCTGATCGAATGCGATGATTTCATGACCTTTTACCGACAAGCCACTCCGATTGACGTGATCGAGCAAGGTCGGATCGGTTCGCGTCCGACCCGGCGAACTGGACAAGCGACGCTAGCCGATCTGCGCGCAATACCGTGGGTCTTTAGCTGGAATCAAGCCCGTTTTTATCTCCCGGGTTGGTATGGTGTGGGCAGCGCTCTTATTGCGTTGCAGCAAACCGATCCCACTGCGTGGCAACAGCTCTGCGCCGAGCAATGGAATTGGCCGCCATTGCGGTATCTCTTGGCGAATGTGGCCACCAGTTTGCAGACGGCGCACCGCGAGACAATGTATGCCTATGCCGAGTTAGTTGAAGATGTGCATATCCGCCAGCGTTTTCTCGATCTGATCGATGCTGAGTTTGAGCGAACCGAGTCAACACTAACGGCGATCTTCGGCATGCCGCTTGCCCAGCGGCGTCCGCAGGTGGCAGCGACTCTGGCTCGTCGCCAGATTGGTCTGGCGCCATTGCATCGGCGTCAGATTGCGTTGCTTAGGGAATGGCGGGCGCAGCAGGCGGCTGGTGATCCGGCTGCCGCAGAGACGCTGACCGATCTGCTCTTGTTGGTGAACGCGATTGCTGCCGGTTTGCGCACGACAGGGTAAATATGTCAACGCAAAGACGCGAAGAACCCAACAGGCGTAGAGGGTTGGGTAAGGGGTGGCTCAAGCGCGCTTAGCCGGGCCACCTCAAAATCTTGGCGCTCTCTGCGCGTTTGCGTTCAACCATCGTCGCGCCTGTGCAGTCTCTCCGTCTTTGCGTTTCAGTCCTCGTCGCCTTTACCAAACACAAGCCGTCTGGGGCCAGTTTGCTTGCCCGTGAGCCGGGCTGCCAGCGCGGGCAGATAGGGCAGCACGAGTGCGGCAAGCGCTGCCAATAACAATCCCAGCGAGAGCGGTCGGGGCACAAATACACTCAGATCGCCTTGGCTAATCGCAAGTGCGCGGCGGAATTGGGCTTCAGCTAACGGCAGCAAAATCAAGCTGAGAATGGCCGGCCCTACCGGTAATTGGAAACGACGCATGAAGAAACCGATGACACCAATTGCGTACATCAGCAACACATCGATAAAGCTATTGGCCATGCTATAGACGCCTAGCGTGCCAAATACCAGAATCTCGCTGTAGAGCAGTGGACGCGGGATGGTTAGTATCTTAACCCATATCCGGATCAACGGTAAGTTAAGGATCAACAGCATCATATTCCCAATATACAAGCTGGCGACAAGTGTCCATACAAGATCAGGCGCTTTTTGAAACAGCAATGGACCCGGTTGCAAGTTGTAGATCTGAAAAGATGCGAGTAAGATAGCTGCCGTAGCTGAAGTAGGTAGACTAAGGGTAAGAAGTGGTACTAATACACCAGAAAAAGCAGCATTATTGGCGGCTTCAGGGCCAGCAACACCTTCAATAGCGCCATGTCCCCACTCTTCTTTGTGCTTTGAGAGGCGCTTTTCTATGGTATAACTGAGAAACGTTGGGATTTCAGCACCGCCTGCCGGCAAGGCTCCTAGTGAGAAACCGATCAATGCGCCACGCAGCCATGCCGGCCACGAACGCTGCCACTCTTCACAGTTCATCCAGATCGATGAGCGCACACTAAGAATCTCTTCTTTAGAATGACGTAGTTGGGACGCGACATATAGCGCCTCACCGACGGCAAACAATCCAACCGCCACAACCACGACATCAATGCCATCGAGTAGTTCGACGATCCCGAAGGTCATCCGTACCTGTCCAGACAAGATATCGATTCCAATCAGTCCAAAGAAGAGGCCGATGAAGAGACTGATCATACCGCGGATCACCGATGATCCGACCAGCGCAGTGACACTAACAAATGCCAAGACGGTCAGCGCAAAGTAATCAGCAGGTTGGAAGAGGAGTGCAACTCGGGCCAACAGTGGTGCGACAAACGTCAACAGGATTGGCGAGAGAGTGCCGGCGACAAACGAACCAACGGCCGCAGTAGCCAATGCTGCACCAGCTCGGCCTGATTTTGCCATTGCGAAGCCTTCGAAGGTGGTTGCTACTGATGCCGATTCGCCCGGCGTGTTCAACAAAATCGATGTTGTTGAGCCACCGTCCATGCCGCCGTAGTAAATCCCAGCAAACATAATGAGAGCGCCGGTTGGATCAAAGTTATAGGTGAGCGGCAGCAGCAATGTGACGGTCAATACCGGGCCAATGCCGGGCAAGACCCCAATCGCAGTACCGATAGTTACGCCAATTGCAGCCAACAGAAGGTACTGTGGCGTTAATACGTTGGCAAAACCGGAAATGGCTGATAACATCCACTATCCGTCCCTACAATAGAGCGCCTAGCAGACCGGCAGGCAAGCGAACTCCAAGCAGACGGGTGAAGGTTACATAGATCACGACACTGATGACTAACCCGACCAGTGTATCGCGACGCAGTCGTGGACTACCGAGCACACGGCTACTTAAGGGGAAAAAGAGAGTAGTCGCGATCACATAGCCCAACGGCGACAGTATTGCTGCATAGGTGATGAGTATACCCAACAACAACAGAGTTGTTGACCAGTCGGTGCGCTGTTCTTCGGCAATGATGTCTTCAATCAATGCCCGATCTGGGATCACAGTGGCACGCAGAAAAAACAGTGTGCCGAAGAAGAGACAGCCGGTACCAACGATGATCGGGAAGACACGCGGCCCGACCACTGTAAAACCGGCGCTTTGACTAATAGATGGGGTCTGAGCAAGGATCATCCCTCCCAGACCCAGTATTGCTAATGCTGCTAACCGCAGGGTGAGCAAAGTACGTGCTCGATGATTCATTGCACTAATCCGAGATCGCGCAACACTCCGCCAATGCGCGTCATCTCGTTATTTAAAAACGAATTGAACTCATCACCGGTGCGGAAGAAATCGCTCCAGCCATTTTTGGCGAGCGCATCTTGCCACTCTTTGCTGGCATGCATCTTTGCAAATGTAGCGATGATGGCGGCACGTTGTTCGGCTGTGAGGTCAGGTGCGCCAAAGACAGCGCGCCAATTCATCAGCGCCACATCGACGCCGGCTTCTTTCAAGGTTGGCGCACCAACGCCTTCTATGCGCTGTTCACTCGAAACAGCCAGCATGCGCATCGTGCCAGCGGCCACCTGCTCGGCGAACTCGGACACTCCAGAGACGCCTGCCGTCACTGCACCAGAGAGGATCGCTGCGGTTGCCTCACCACCACCCGAATAGGCAATATAGTTGACTTGGTTCGGAGCAACGCCAACAGTTTTCGCAATGAGGCCTACCAAAATATGATCGGTGCCACCGGCTGAACCACCGCCCCATACGATAGCAGTCGGGTTAGCCTTAAAGTCGGTGATCAGTTCTTGGAGCGTTTGATATTTCGAGTCGGCAGGCACGACGATCGCTTCAGATTCGGCGGTTAGGAGGGCAATTGGTGTCACCTGTGACAAGCTAACCGGTGCTTTGTTGGTTTGAATTGCACCAACCATCACCAATCCGCCAACCATCAGCTCGTGCGGCTTACCCTTTGCCTCGTTGACGAATTGGGCGAGACCGATGGTGCCGCCAGCGCCACTGACATTGTAAACCTGCACCGTCTGACCAGTAGTGGCTGACAGCGCAGCTTGCATTGCGCGGGCCGTGCTATCCCAGCCGCCGCCGGGTGACGCTGGTGCCGTAATGTTGATTGACTGCGTTGGATACTGAAACGTTTGCGAAGTGGAAGTGGCTTAGTTGCCACATGCGCTGATCAGCATCGCAATCAGGAATACGATGGGTGCAAGGCGACGCATGGCATATCCTTTCGCATATCTATATCTCTCAGGAAGAAACGCTGCTTGTTATATCACAGATGGTTTAAAAATTACCAAGATCAGGAGTGAGATGACAGGTTATTTGGTGTTATAATATCAGGTCGTCAAACTGATACGAAGTCTAGGTCTTTATATGGAACAGATCTTTGAAAAGCTGCAAGCCGATGTGTTACGCGCTGTCCAGCAGATTTACAGTGAGGCGCAATTCTCGCTAATACGTAAACCCGCTTATTGGTGGCATGTGTTTGAGCAAGTGATGGTGGTTGGAATGATTGTCTTTTTTTTGCTTTCCTTGATAGTATTGCTGTGGCCATTACAGATAGACTTTCCTTTTCTGGCAATATATCCGAATAAATTACGGAATTTTTTGCTTGTTGTAATCGCTTTCTTTGTGTCACTAAGTATCGTCATAATCTTGCCTGCACTCTTGATTGATTGTGTAAAATCAGCAAAAATACGAGTGCGTTTGAGACAAATTTGTCTAATCAGTTTGTATCCAAGTGGATTTGGTACTGCTCAGTGGTTCATAAACAGTTTGTTTTTTGAACAGCTAGATATAATGAGATTGGTTATTTCGTGGATAGTGCTATCCAATACGATTAGTTTGTCTATCACAACTATCATAGTTTGGCTTTCCTCGCTAAGATCATATATTTTTTTCTTTGTACTCGATTGGCCAGTTAATAGAGAGCGAGAAACTTTCGTTCCTTCATTTGATCAGATCGTGTTTCGAGTTATTGAACAAGTCAAGGATAGGATTAGCGATCTGCGGCTTGATCAGATCAACTATCTACAAGGAATGGCTCAACGCAAGCAGGCCAGTCTTGGCGTGCAATCGCAAACTGTGGCTTCGATTGTCGCTACGTTCAGCCTATTTGGATTGGTAGCACTGCTCTTTACCCAAGAAGAGGTACGTGCTCTGCTTGGTCTTGCTGAGCAGATGCTTGGTGATGAATTCAGGGGTTTGATGATTGGTATAGCTACATTGTTTCTTTTGGGGATCGCTATCTTTCCACTATACTACTTTTTTCGCATACTGGTCACCTTGCGTGTACTTGATATTGTGATCGAGTTGCTTGAAATGCGTATCAGGGAGCTGCAAGCTAGAGCAGTGGCCGATGGCGAGTTTGTGCTGCACAATGGTATTTACGTGCCACAGCGATGGCAACGACAGAAAGGATAATAAACGCAAAGATACTGAGACGCAAAAACACTGATATGTTTTTTCACCGTCTATCCTTGCATCTACGCATCATAGCGTTTCCTTCTCATATGCCGTTACGCTACCGCACCCCACGAGCTAAACGTTCACCAGCGTGACGCGCACCAATAATGTTACGCGCTACCGGGCCAATCTCTAGTTCGGCAAGGGGGCCGGTGACGTACAAGCCCGGCGCCCACTGCAGATCGGGACCAACGATCGGGTAGCCGCACGCAGCAATTGGTAGCCCGACTGTCGCAATCGTTTCGTCGAGCCACGGCTGGCCGGGCCGTTGGGGAAGGAAGCCGGTGGCGAGAATGATCGTATCTACCGTCAGTGATTGCTGGTTAAGCGAGAGTGTGAACGCACCATCGCGGTATATCACTGCGGATACCTCGTCGATCATGATCCGTAACCGCTGTTGCTGTGCAGCGCTCGTTACGGCTTGTGCCAACTCTACCGGCATTGTGCCCGGCAAACGGGCGCCGGCAATCATTGCCCGGCGTCGGCTAGGGTCAGGTTCGGCATGGAACCGACGCAACTCTTTTGGCCCCATCCAGCCCGGTGGGCTATCGAAAGGTGCAATCTGAATTGGTCGGCGCATCACAAGCGTAACGTTGGCGGTTTGGCTGAAGGTGAGTGCCGCATGACCAGCGCTGATACCGCCACCAATAATCGCAACCGTGCTTCCCGGAGTGATGCAACGACGGTCGAAGCTAGGTTCGTAGAGGTGATAGATCGGCGCACCGGTAGCGCGGGCCGTGTGCGCCCATGCTGGCCAGCGTAGTTGTTCGCCGATACTCAAGGCTAGGATAACGTTGTGCGCTACAAGCGTACCGTGATCGGTTTCAACCTGCCAGTCGTTGGCATGCCGGCGTAATCCGCATACGCGGCCACGTAGGGTGATGTCGGCGAGACGGTGCTGCTCGATGAGGGTTTGGCTGTGGGCGTTGAAGATGGCAAGCGAAGGTCGCTGGTAACGACCATGAAAATGGTGCGGTTCGGCGTTACTACGCTGGGCAAAGCGGAGCAGATCGTAGGGGTCGGGCGCAAGGTGATGCACCATCGTCGAGCGCAGATATTGCATGCCACACGCGGCTGTGCAGGCTTCCCAACGTGCTAGCAGTCGATCGTGCGGATCAACGATCCTGATGCGTTCGGCGGCAACCCCGCACCGTTCGCGCAGGACAAGCGCAAGGTGAACGCCATGGATGCCGCCACCGATAATAAGCCAGTCGAGAGCCATATTATTTACGACGTTCAACGTCGCGGAGGGTCAGCCCGCGATCGCGAAGGGCCTGAAGGAGACCTTTGCGCTCGATTTCACGCAAGGCAGCCGCCGACAATTTGAGACGCACAAAGCGCTGTTCTTCTGGTACCCAAATCCGGTGCTCTTGAACGTTGGGTAGCCAGCGCCGATTGGTGCGGCGTTTCGAGAAGGAGACATTGTGACCAAATGAAGGTGCTCGACCAGTCAGATCGCAGCGACGTGACATAAAACCTCCGTAGCGAAGGGTAAAGGCACAAAGAACGCAACGGGCGCAGCGAGTTGGGTAAGAGGTGGCTCAAGCGCGCTTGGCGGGGCCACCGCAAAATCTTCGCACTCTTGGCGTTCTTGGCGCCTTTACGTTCAACTATTGTCGCACCTTTGCTCGCTCTACGCCTTTCCTATAACGTGATCACCTGATCGGGCGGATTACCGGCCAGTGCTGCATAAAGATCGGGGAAGCAACCAACTTGCACACCGGCCACTGTACCGGTCGTTTGACAATTGCCCGGCTCACCGACCGCAAGCCCGCGCTCGAGCGCACACTGATCGCACATCATCAGCAAGATGCCTTGCTCGGCAGCCACTTTTGCCAACCGCTCACCCATCGGGTCGCCCGCCCGAAGCAGATACGTGTTGTCATCAAAGAAAAACATACCAATGACCTGCGCACCATGGGTGCCGGCTTCAAGCTGCGGCAGGATCATCTTGCCAAGTTTGTAACTAGCAGTGTGGCCGGATGTAGCGAAGATATAGGCGACTTTCATACGCTAGTGCCCTTCCTTTCGATAGAGAAAACGTGCAAAAACGGCAACAACCATTGGAGTGTATTATGCCATTTCGTCATCGAACGCAAACGTAACGTCCCAACTACCAAACGGATCCGGGAAAGCCACCCAACCAGCCGGGCCAAGCGCCATTTCCTCGTCGGTGAGTAAGCAGGCTGCGAGTCGTGCGCGCAAGGCGGCTTCATCCATCTCTTGCCCAATCACAACCAGCTCTTGGCGACGATCACCCCATTGCTCGTCCCAAATCGCAGCAAGTGCTGCCTGCTCGGTCGGATCATCCGGCTGCTCATCGCTCGCTGCCCACCACCAGCCACCCGGCTCGATCCGGCAGGCAGCGCCGGCCTGTGACCAAAGGCCGCACTGGTTCATCCGGGTTGCCAGCCAAAAGATGCCTTTCGAGCGCAACACACCGGGCCATTCGTCGTGCAAGAGATCCCAGAGACGTTGGGGATGGAAAGGACGACGAGCGCGAAAAACAAAGCTACTGATACCGTATTCTTCCGTCTCGGGGGTATGCTCGCCGCGCAGTTCTTTCAACCAACCCGGCATCTGCGCTGCTCGCTCGAAGCTGAAGAGACCGGTGTTGAGAATCTGATCGAGCGGTACTTGGCCGAACGTGCTACGAATAATGCGCGCTTCCGGGTTGAGTTTGTGCAAGAGCGCTTCCAGCCGGTCGAGATCGTCGGCAGCGACCAGATCGATCTTGTTGAGTACAATCACGTCGGCGAATTCAACCTGTTCGATCAGCAGATCGACGACAGTGCGATCATCTTCGTCACCACTCGCTAGGTCACGATCACGCAATTCATCGAGTGAAAGCAGATCGCGGGGAAAATTGTAGGCATCGACGACCGTTACCATCGTATCGAGACGGGCCATCTCGCCGAGTGACGTACCATCAGGGCTGGGAAAGGTGAAGGTCTCGGCGATCGGCAGCGGTTCAGCAATGCCGGTTGACTCGATCAACAGATAGTCGAAACGACCTTCCCGCGCTAGTCGGGCTACTTCAACTAAGAGGTCTTCGCGTAGGGTGCAGCAGATACAGCCATTGGTCAGCTCGACGAGCCGCTCTTCGGTACGGCTCAGGGTTGCTGCGCCGGTGCGCACCAACTGTGCGTCGATGTTGACTTCGCTCATATCATTGACAATGACTGCAACGCGCAGGCCGGCGCGATTAGCGAGTACGTGATTAAGCAGGGTGGTCTTGCCGCTACCGAGAAAGCCAGAGAGCACCGTCACTGGTAAGGGTCGAGATGGGGACTGGTGTTGGCTCATAGTGATACAAGGTATTAATTATTTCGGGCGAAAAGAAATGCCGCTATAGGCGACAGCGTCAAAATGATACCTTATATCAAGAAAGTTGTCAAGCAAGCGCGATTGCGGACAAGACACTTTTGAGGAAGATGGTTGGCGCACTCAATGGAGATTGCTGCGGGTGGACTAGGCAATGTCCCATTGTCCAGCCACACTCTCACAATGACAAAAGCTGTCCTCGCCGTCCTTAGGCTACCGCAGCGAGGGCAGCTTTGGAAGAAGAATTACCGTTATTTTACCACGGCCCCTAACCCGATCACCCAACGCCAACCAAAAGCTGGGCCAGAATGATCTTGGCAATGGTCGCGGTAGGATAGACCATCGCGTAGCCAATATTAGGCGCTTCGTTCCCGGTTTGTTCGTTGGCAAAGGCGAGCACCGCCGGTTGGGTTTGCAAGCCGGCGAGCATGCCGGCCAGCAGGCTAAATGGGATGTTGAGCAGCTTGTAGCCGATAAAGAGAGTGGCAAATGCCACTGGAATAGTGATGAGCGCGCCGCCGAGGAAGAGCAAGAGGCCGTTGCCTTGAGTGAGGGTCGTGACAAAGCTGTAGCCGGAGCGGGTACCAACACCGGCGAGGAAGAGGGTCATGCCAACTTGACGTAAAGTCAAATTAGCGCTATACGGAAGGCTCCAGACGATCGGGCCGGTGCGTCCGCGCCAACCCAAAAAGAGAGCAACAATCAGCGGCCCGCCGGCCAACCCAAGCGAGAAGCTGCCGCCGCCGGGCAGTGGGAAGGGAATCAGGCCAACCAGCATGCCGAGCGCCATACCTAGCCCTAGCGAGACCACGTCAACCTCAGCCAGCGAGCGGTACGAGTCGCCGAAGAAATGGGTCACGCGCTCCATATTGTCGCGCTGGGTAACGACGCGCACGCGGTCGCCAAGTTCAAGCGTCGTGTCACCGTGCGGCAAGAGTTCAGCATCACCTCGGCGAATGCGCGTAATGACTGCTCCCATTGTGGAAGGTAGGTGCAAGTCACGCAATGGTACGCCTACCACCTCTGGGTTTGAGACAAAGATGCGGCGGAAGTCAAGGGTATGCCGGTCGAGTTCGAGCTGTTCAGGATTCGGTTCGCCCAAAACTGTGGTAACCCGCTCAACCGCTTCAGGTGAGCCGACAATATTGATGAGATCGCCGGGATGCAATTGGGTCGTGCTGGTAGCAAGTTCGGTCTGACCATTGTGTTGCCACCGGCTAAAGATCACATTCCACTTGTTCTGCTGCACCAATTCGGCGATCGTCTGACCAGCCACTGCTGGGTTAGTCACGCGGATGGTGCGGTTAACCAAATGCTCACCGACGGTGCCGAGTTCGCGCAATTGTTGGGCTTCGCGCTCGAAATCAACCTGCCAGAGCCGGCGGGTGAGATAGACAGCGAGAATCATGCCGAGCACACCAATCGGGTAGGCCACTGAATAGCCAACGACTGGCTCGGCGCGAAGCGCTTCGTCGGCGCCGAGTTGGGTAAGCTGTTCAATCACCGCCGCTAGCGCCGGGGTGTTCGTTAAGCTGCCAGCGAACAAACCGGCAGTTTGAGCGCCATTGAGACCAAGGATGGTGCGGATCGCGAGGGCAATCCCAGCGGCTGCGAGGAGTACACCGCCAATAAACAGGTTGTTGCGCAACCCACGTCGGCGGAGCGAATTGATGAAACCGGGGCCACTGCTAAGACCGACGGTGTAGACAAAGATGACAAGGCCCAGCAAGTAGATAATATCGGGCAGCCGTAGCCGTTGGTCGATGGCGCCGAAAGCTAGCCCAACGAAGAGTACGGCAGCCACACCGAGACTTACGCCGCCGATGCGGATGCGCCCGATGAGGTAGCCGATCGCCGATACGGTAAAGAGGAGAAGGAGCGGGTTGCCTGCCAGAATGTCAATCATACGGTTGCTCGCTTAGTGAAGCGTGATCAGACTGGGATCACGCGGGTGATAAACTCGTCACATCCCGCCGTGTATGGTATCATGCAAGTATCAACGCACAGTTAAGAAAGAGGGATCGTATGATTACTGAAGAGATGGTGCGTGCTGCACTGAAGAATGTTGTTGATCCTGAGATTGGCCTTGATGTGGTGAATCTCGGTTTGGTCTACCGGATCGATATTCTCGACGGCGGGAAGACGGTCGATATCGATATGACGCTGACGACGCCAGCCTGCCCGGCTGGGCCGCAAATTCTGCAACAGGCGCAGCGGGAGGTTATGGCGTTGAGCGAGGTCTACAAAGAGCTGGAAAATGTCAAGATTAACCTTGTCTGGACGCCCTTCTGGAATCCATCAATGATGTCAGAAGAGGCGCGTGAAGAGTTGGGCTTCTTCTAGCGGGTATAGCGAATGGCCGGTTTTAGTGGCGCCGGCCATTCGTTCCATTATAGACAGCATGCAATACAAGGAGGTATTGTAATGTCAACTATCGCCCCACCCGCTTTGCCGGCCTATACCGAAGAAGATCATGCGGTCTGGGCAGCGCTCTGTGCCCGCCAAGTTCCCCGGCTTGAACGGTACGCCTGCCGCCTGTTCCGCGAAGGATTCCGCCAGCTCAACCTCGATCTCGAACGTCTGCCCGATCCGGCGCAGGTGAGCGAGCGGTTAGCCAGCTTTACCGGTTGGACGTTGTGCGATGCTCAGAACGAGTATCTCAATCCAACCGAGTGGTTCGAGCATATTGCCGAGCGGCGTTTCCCGGTGACCAACTACATTCGACGCATGGATGAACTGGATTTCACGCCGATGCCAGACTTGTTTCACGAGTATATCGGTCATCTGGCCTTCTTCACCGATCAGCGCTTTGCCGAAATTGCGCAGGCGTTTGGCCCGCTCTACTTTGCCGGCGACGAACGGCAGCGACTAGAGATTGCCCGGCTGTGGTGGTATAGCATCGAGTTCGGCTTCATTCGTGAAGATGGCGAACTGCGCGCGTTTGGCGCCGGTTTGCTTTCGTCAATTGGTGAACTCGATCATGCATTTGCACCGGATACGCCGCGGGTTCCTTTCGATATCCGGCGGGTGGCTAACACACCCGGCGCAGCGTATGCAATGCATGAAACCTACTTTATTCTGGAAGATTTGGAGCACGTTGCTGCGATCTTGCGTGAATACGCGATAATGGAAAGTCTGCCGCCAGTGATGGTGTGAGCTGGATCACCCTACCCGTTACTCATGTTTCCATTGCAGAAGGCGCGTAGCTTCTCCCCTGCTCTACCGTTTTGTCCGAGTCTGTGAACAGTTGAGACGCCATCCCTCCTGCTCACGCAAGTGAAACGGGAGGGAGCGTCTGAGGGAACATAGCAGTTTCCCAATCCACCCCTCTCATTGCCAGAACGCGGTACAATGAGTTTATGATTAATCAGGAAGACTCGCTTATTGAGCAGCCTGCGCAGATTGATATCGCCACGTGGCTTCATCTTGTCACGGCGATTACCAATGCACAGCAACTGGACGAACTGGAACGCGTGGCGCTCGCCGTCTGCAAGATCGCGTTGCCTCGGCACCGGGTGTCGGTGATGTGGATCGGCCAAGGTGAACCGGCGTGTAATCCAGAAGTGGCGGTGCGAGTGTTAGGGAATACCGAACAGTATGGTTGGCTCATCCATCAACCGGCTGAGCTAACAGCCACCGAAACTGCGGTGGTGCAGGCGGTTGAACGATTGATCAGTGTTGGGTATGAACGAGTATTACAGCATTCTAAACGCCAACATTGGCGGCAACGCTTGCGTTTCGAGGTAGAGGTACTGCGCGACTGCGACGATCCTGATCTGATTTGCCGACAGCTTAGCCAAGTAATCGGTGAACTGATGGGTTCGCCGGTCGATCTTGGGGTAGTCGTTCCGTTCAAGCGTAGTACATGGCTTGAGTTAATCGCACAATATCGTGCTCAGCCCATGTCAGACAAGCAGCGGTTTTGGTCGGTTGATACCGATCTCAGCAGTGTCGTGATCAAGCGTGGTGTGCCGATTAGTTCGGTGGCGTATCTTACCGATTGTATACACTATAATGTTCGCCCCCATCCTGATCACAATACTGCCGAAACAGCGCCGACGTACTGGGTTGGTTCCCCGATTCGCTTTGCCGGCGAAACCCTAGGTGCAGTATACCTGTGTAGTAATGCAATCGAAGCGATCAGTGAAGCGCAGCGGCAATTAGCAGATGAAGCAGCATACTATGCTGGCTACTTGCTGCGACCGATCCTGCTGCGGCGCGCAGTGCAGGAGGAGCAAGAGCGGCGTGAAGCGTGGGCAGACATTGTGTCCGCTAGCGCGCACGTGGTAGATCTAGATCGGACGTTGCAGGCCATTCTCGATACGAGTTGTCGCTTACTTGATGTGCTTGGCGGAGGTCTGTTTCTGTTTGATGAACAGCAGCGAGTGCTCGTTTTTCAGTACGCCTCTGGCCCCCAACCGCACAAATTGTTGGGATTTCGGCTACCGCTTACCCATGGCCTCATTGGTCAATCATTTGCCTCTGGCCAACCGATCATTGTGAACGATGCGGTGCAAGATCCGCGCCGTAGTTATACGCTTGATCAGACTATTGGTGTCTCGTGTTATAACCTGATCGTCGTACCGTTTACGACACCTGCTGGGGTGCGGGCTGCATTGCAGTACATCAACCGTCGGCGAGGTGCGCCATTTAATGAAGAGGATATCGAGCAAATTAGGGCAGTTACGGCTCTGATCGGTCTCGTTCTCGATCGCTCACAGCAACTAGCACAGGTTGAGACCAGTATTATCCAACACGTGCGCGATCTTGATCGACGAAATGCCGATCTGCTTTCAGTACTGGCGCTCAATCGTGAATTGCTCAGTGCATCATCGCAAGAACAACTCTTCCAGTTGATCGTTGATACCATCAGTCAGCGAATGCAGTTTCTCGGTGCGGCACTCTTTGTAAACCGTCGTGAGCACAGTAGCCACGCGATGCTGGAGTGTGTGGCAACAACCGGCGCGCTGGCTAATGAATTCTCGATCGGCTCCTATCTTTCGGCAAGCCGGTTAGATGTGTTAGCAAACGAGTGGTCATTTGGCGAGCATTGTTTCTTGCTCAATCGCCGGAGCCAGACATTTGCTAGGTTGTTTGATCTACCGTTACCGTCAGGTGAGCAATGGCTCGATTTTGGTGCGACGAGGTGGACTGCTGATGATCTGCTCGTCACGTTTTTGCGCGCTGCCAATCGTGAAGTGCGGGCAGTGTTGCTGCTTGATCAACCGGTGAGCGGGCAGCGGCCTGAGATCGCCGATCTCCAAGTCTTGAGCATTTACGCGAGTATTGCCGGGGCAGCGATTGATATGGCACTGTTGCGGGATCGCCAACAGCAGAGCCTTGCCCGCCTAACTGCATTGAATGGCTTGGGAATGGTGATCCATTCTCAGTCATTACCGCAGCCGCAAATATTGGAAATGACGGCACGGGGCATGATCGAGATTGTGGGCGCCAAGTGGGCGCAGATCGTGCTATTTGACGCAGACCGTGATGAGCTGCGGATCGAGCGCACGATCGGCATCTGCTTATTGAACCGCGATGTCGTGATCACGCTCGCCCGGCGCGCAATTATCAACCGGCAGCCTGTCTTCCGTTCGGCAACGACGATTGCGGTCCCATTGCGTGGCACGCAGCGCATGATTGGAGTGATTGTCGTTGGTGGGGATCACTCGCTCGACTCGACCGATGTTGAAATATTGCTGTTGTACGCTAGCCAAACGGCGGTTGCTATCGAGAGTATGCGCTTGTTGGAAGAGGTGCGACGCGGACGTGATAATCTGGCGCGAGCTATGGCAGCAGTGGAAGATGGCTTACTGCTCTTTGCTGCGGATGGATCGGTGATTATCGCTAATGAGGCGTTTTGTCGGTTGGCGCACACAACAGCGTGGGAACCGCCGTTGCAGCACATCAGCGGTACGTTGCTTGACGAGCTGTTGATGCAGTGGGCGGCGCAGCGCTCGATCGATCAAGCTGCGATCATGCGGCTACAACGATCGCTCACCATGGCTAATGCACAGGGTGAGTTGGCGAGCAGTGATGGTATCTTCGCATGGACACTGACTCAGGCGGGTGATCTATCGTCTGACCATACCCAGATGTTCTTGCTGACCATTCGTGATATTACGGCGGCCAAGAAAGCTGAGCTGTTGCGGGCGGATTTAACGCACATGGTGATTCACGATCTGCGCCAGCCATTGAGCAGCATTATGCTGGCCTTCGAACAGTTGATGAGTGAATTGGGCGAACTGTTGACGGAACGCCAGCAACAGGCGGTGCGCATTGGTCAGAACAGCGCCCGACAATTGCTCAATTTGGTGAATACGATGCTCGACATTGGGCGGCTTGAGAGCGGCCAAATGCCGCTTGATCGCGGGCCGGTACCGGTTGAAACTCTAATCGAGCGCGTGATTGATCCGTTTGCTATCCAAGCCCAGTTGAAGGGAGTGCAGGTATTGCATCGAGTCGATCCGCAAATGCCGATGTTGTATGCTGACAGTGTTATTGTTGCACGAGTATTGCAGAATCTGCTTGATAATGCACTGAAATTCAGCCCACCTAGAACTACCATCACGATTGAGGTAGAGGTTGCACCGGCCCACGGCTCCGATCAGAAGATCATCGTTTCAGATGAATTGATCGTAACCATCCCCGGTGATCGGGTAGCGCATATTGTCGTGCGTGATCAAGGGCAGGGAATTCCGTCGGAAGATCAGATCCATATCTTTGATCGGTTTCGCCAAGCTGGCCGGCAGCGGAGTGAAGGCAGCGGATTGGGATTAGCGTTCTGCCGGTTGGCGGTCTTGGCGCATCAAGGAACGATTTGGGTGGAGAGTGAACTTGATCGCGGCAGCGCGTTTCATGTCACGCTGCCGCTGGCCGAGATTAGTGGTGAGTAGCGTATTAGGCGCCGAGCAGTTGTTGCCGCGTTTCGGCAACGAACCGTTGCAGGCGTTCAGGATCGGGTTTATCGGTCGGTAAGATCAAGATAAAGTGACTAAAGATCTCTGAGCGATCCCGTAGCAGATCGAGCCAGTCAGCTTCGGGGTATTCTTGGCGGAACGCTTCTAGATGGACATTGGCAAACGCGCGCAGCGGTTCGGCGGTGTCGGGCGTGAGGTGGGCGGCTGGGCCGGCGAGGTAGTAGTTAGGTTGGCTACTGCCGATCGGCGTATCAACCGGCACCAGATGGCCAACGATCACCTCATCGAGTTCGAGGCGCAGCGAGGCGTGGCTGTCAGCCAAGATGACAAGATCGCCGGTTAAGAGGTCGCGCAGATTGGCGCCGGCGTTAGGCCGCAGTCGTTCGACGCGATAGGGCCGTAACCGCACATCAACCCACGCTGGCAATAATTGGCGTTCAAGATCGCCGAGATTGCTCTGATCTAGATTCGCCGCTAGCCGCGCGACCAACGTGTGCCCATCGGCTTGGCGGTAATCAAACGCAAACCAGACCATAAACCGGTCGGCGCCGTACCCTTCGCGTTCGTTTAATTCGGCCAACTGCTCAAACTGATAACGTCCGTTCCAATAGCGATCAAACGCAGCGCGGAGATCGGCGGCGTCTGCCTCGGTTGCGAGGGTCAAAATACGCTGGAGCAAATTGTCTTGGGCGTTGCGCAAGCGCAACTGCTGGCTGCGCCATTCTTCTTCTTTACGTAAATGACAGTCTTTGTATTTACGGCCACTGCCACAGTAGCAAGGATCGTTGCGGCCAAGTTTGAGTGCTCTGGGTCGGCTCATTGGATATCTCTCCTTTGTTACACGCAAAGATGCAAAGAGGGCCAACGCAAAGGTACAAAGAACGCAAAGAGTAATATTGGCACGAGCATGTTAGGCCGTCCATACCTTGGCATCGGTGCGCATTTGCGTTTTCACGCGATACTCATCGCTAGTCGCATCCCCAAAAACTGGTTGCGCATAGTCGGTTGTAGGCGAAAACGACACGCGCAGCGTGCGTAGCCCTGTGGGTTCGCATAACAACCGCCGCGTAAAATCCGCCGTCCCGGCGCACGAAGGTCTTCGCGTCCGTCATCAGGCCGGTAGGGGTACGGCAGATCGAGTGAAGCTGTCCACTCCCAAACATTCCCAGCCATGTCTTCAATCCCGTAGGGGCTGCGTCCATCAGGGTAAGCACCGGGTGGATTGGGTGCAGCACGTCCACTCTCGCGGGTGTTTGCGAGATGGGGATAAAACTCGTCGCCCCATGGAAAGCGGCGACCATCGGTCCCGCGTGCTGCGTGTTCCCATTCAGCTTCGGTGGGAAGGCGAAATTGGAGGGAGGGCGATGGAAGCGGCTGACCACTAGCATCAATGAAGCGCACAGCCAGATCGTTTTGGCGATTCAGCCATACGCAAAACGCCTGCGCTTCGTGCCAGTTAATATCGGTGACCGGCAAATCGGTCATCATTGGCGGCGGAATCGGGCCGCGCCAGATCGGTGGTGGTGGTACAACGCCGGCGGTGACAGCGAAGGCGTAGAGTGTGGCGCTGACCGGGGTTTGAGCGATAGCAAATGCCGGCAGCGTCACGTCGTGTTGTGGCGTCTCTTCGTGGTAACTCTCGCGGGTACCGCCGTAGCGCCGGGCAAGCTCGCTGGTTTCACGGGCCGGCGTGCCCATCGGAAAGGTTTGGCCGGGTACGACGATCATCACCGGCAAGAATTCAGACAATGGATTCATCGTTGATAAATACGATTGAGCCGATCCAATTCGCGCTGGTAGATCGTCTCGGCGAAATGTTCAATGGCGGTAACGTTTTGTAGCGCTTCGTAACCGCGCAACAGGAAGGTGTGAACGGTACCGATCCCGGCGAGGCGGGCGACGAAGTGGGAACGGCGGAGGGCCAAGCCGAGGATAGGTGAGCGCGACAACTGGAAGACATTGTACAACGAACTTCTGACGAGGGTTAATTGGCGGAAGCGCTCGTCATACTTATCGGCCAGCCGGTAAAAGTATTCATAGGTAAGCTCATCAAAGTCGGTGCCGATATCGGCGGCCAGCATCCACTGGGCCAGATCCTCATCAAGCTGATAGGTGAGTTCGAGCAATTCTAGCACCTCTTCCAGATCGCGGAGGCGGACGCCGGGCAGGATGCCGAGAAAATGGTGCAGCCGGCGTCCCTCTTGGTCGCGTTGGCTAAAATCGCGCGGGCCGTACATTTCGTTAAAGAAAAACTCGCCGAGCGGCTCATACTCTGGCACTTCCGACAGATCGCGGTAATCGCGGCGGAGGCGATTCGACTGGAAGATTTGCAACGCAATCCGATACTGGCGCAGCGTATTCATGGCAGGCGTTCGAGTTGGGCGCGGGCGCGTTGGCCCCATTCGCTAGTTGGTTCGCGAGCGATCAGGGTCTGGTACGCGGCGCGGGCGGCAGTGAAATTGGCCTGATCTTCAGCGATCAGACCGCTGTAGAAAACGGCTTCGCTATAATCGGGATTCAACGTAATCGCCTGCTGGATTGCTTGCAGCGCACTCGCGTTGCGACCTTGGGCATAGTAGGCGCGGCCCAACCAATAATGCGCTTCGGGAAAGTTGGGTTGGAGAGCCACCGCCCGATTGAGATCACGGACAGCTTGGTCGTAATCGTTGGCGCGAATGGCTAAGAGTGCGCGCCGGTAAAAACTCTCGGCAATGCGATCGTTGGCGCTGATGGAAGCATCGTAAGCGGCGCGGGCTTCGCTGAACCGGCCTGCCTCTTGCAGAAGTTTGCCCCGAAAGAGGTGGGCTTCAGCGTAGTTGCTCTGCTGCCGGATCGCCTGTTCAACCGTTTGCAATGCTTCATCAGCGTGGCCCAGCGCGTATTGGGTTTGGGCCATACCCAGCAACGCCTCCGGATACTGTGGTTGTAGGGCCAATGCGCGCTGGTATGCAGCAAGGGCGCGGGCCAATTGACCGTTGCGCAGCAGCGCCTCGCCGAGCCAAAACTGGGCCGTTGCGTTAGTATCGCCACCCGGCAAATTGGCCGCCGTTTCAAAGTACGCAAGGGCAACACCCCAATTGCCTTGCCCGCCGGCCAGTTCGCCTAACCCGATATGAGCAGCGATCGATTGCGGATCAATCGCCAGCGTCTGCCGATAGGCCTCTTCGGCTGCAGCCGGATCATTTCGGCGACGCGCGACATCGGCCAGCGTCAGCCAAGCGTTCGCGCGCGCAGCAATCGCTTCAGGATCAGCGCGATTCGCTGTTTGTTCAAGCGTGCGACGGGCTGCTTGCGTCGCCGCATCAAGCCGGTTGCCGGCAAAGTAGGCGCGGGCGATCAATTGGCGGGCTGTCACCGAGTCGGGTTGCAGGGTAAGCGCACGCTCAAGCGCTTGAATCGCGACTGTCGCGGTGTTGCTGGCTAGGGCCGCTTGACCAATAGCAATCAACCGGTTGAGGTCATTGATGCCTTGGGTCAGCGCAATCCGGTACTGCTCGATCGCGCGATTCGGTTGGTTAAGCGGGCCTTCGTACAACTCGGCCAGCTTCAGGCGCGCATCGAGATTTCGATCATCAAACTCAATCGCATTGCGCAGCATGCGTTCAGCCGAATTCAGATCACCCAATCTGATATACGTTTCGCCCAACTCGAATGCGGCGACGGTCGAACGTGGTTCGAGGATCAGTGCGTCGCGGTAGACCGCAGCGGCTTCAGCCGGCAGACCGGCATCGTTATAGAGCCGGGCCAGCTCGATGGCGGCCTCGGCGTTGGTCGTAGCGAGAGGGACGAGGAGGCGTTCAGCTTCGGCGAATCCGCTTGCACCGCTGCGCCGGAGTGTCCGACTCAGATTAATGATCGTGTACGGCGATTCTTGCCAAGCGACAAGGGCGCGCCAATGGTCGATCGCCGCCGGCCAATCGCCATCGCCTTCGGCGAGGCGGGCAAGCGCTAGATGGGCCGGAAAGAAACGGTTGTTGCGTTCCAACGCAGCGCGAAACAACGCCAAGGCGCCGGCCCGGTCGTTGCGCGCCAACGCTACCTTGCCAATGCCGGCATACCCATCAGGCAACTGCGGTGCGAGATCAATGACCTGTTGATAGGTCTGCGCAGCTTGGTCAAACTGCTTATCAATCCGCAAGGCAAAACCGAGTGCGAGCAAGATCGCGACATTATCAGGTTGTTGATCGCGCAGTTGGCTGAGCGTTTCAATGGTTGGATTAGCCGGGCTTGCCGCACCAAAGAGCGCTCCGATCAACTGGCTGGCAGGGTTGGGCGCATTGCGGCCTTCGACCGCTTGTAACGCTGCATCAATCAACGCAAGGGCAAAGCGCTGGCGGCGCGCGGTTGCTTCACTCTGCTCAGCTTGGCCGGTGGCCATCAAGCCGGTACCGGGAAAGATGGCCGCTTCGCTGGCGGCTCGTTGGCGCCACAGACTCACCGAGCGGTTGCTAAGCTCAGTTGCGGTGCGCAGTTGGTCACGGACACTGCGCAGCTCGGCGGCAGGCGGCAACGGATCGGCGGTTTCCAGCGCCCAGTAGAGCGGGCCAGCCAGCGGCAGCAAGCGTTCCAGATGAATCAGTGCGCGCTCTTCGGTGAGGGTCGCGTTGAGGCGCGTCTCAACCGGTGCGCGGATAGCGATGGGTGTGCGCGCCAGCAGCACCGTTTTGGCCGGTGCAAGCTGGTTGAGCGCCATTGCTGCATCGTCGAGTTGGCCACTTTCGCGGTAGGCAGTAGCAATGAGAAGTTCTAAATCGGGATGCGCCGGCAGTAGATTGCGCGCTTGTTCGAGGTCAGAGACGGCGTCGCGCGCGCGCTGTTCGCGCAACGCCCAAAGCGCCAGATTGACGCGCAATTGGCCGAGATCGCGGCCATCGAGCAGATCGATTGCTTCGGCGAAATAACGTGGCGCATCGGGATGGCGGGTATCGAACAAAATAGCGCCAAGATTGTTAGCAACCAACGCCCGCTCGCCGTCTGCGAGCGTAAGCGCGGTCTGATACTCAGTCGCGGCGGCGGTGTACCAGCCACGAGCCCACAGCAGATTACCGCGCAGCAATTGGGGCAAGAGCGGCGACAACTGCGGATGAAGGTCAAGCAAGCGGTGAAGCTGATCGATCGCCAAATCAGCTTCACCGTGGTGATAGGTAGCTAAGGCGAGCAGGTAAGGCGCGAGGGCGGCTTGACCACTAATAGGCGCGGTGCTCAAGGAAAATCGGTTAGGGAGCGCGAAGCGAATGGCAAAGCTCTGCCATGCTTGCGAAACATCAATATTGTGGGGGAGATAGATCAATTCTGGCCGCAAGCTGGGACTATCGATCATTCCGCCGGGTTCGACAGTGCCCCAGACTAAC
The DNA here is from genome assembly GCF_938091255.1 of uncultured Chloroflexus sp. NCBI lineage: Bacteria > Bacillati > Chloroflexota > Chloroflexia > Chloroflexales > Chloroflexaceae > Chloroflexus > uncultured Chloroflexus sp. The sequence continues at coordinate 141,816 of NZ_CALLJH010000028.1, read as the reverse complement.
ACATCGGCATTGTTTTGCTGGGCCAGCGCCAACGCTTCGGCGCTATTGGTCGGGCGGGTGGCGCTGGTAATGACTTGGACGAGGTTCCCCCCTTGGGCGCGGAGTTGGCGCGCTAGCGCGCCGGCGATCTGGGAGCCGGTGCGATTATCGTGATCGGCAAAGGGAGTAATTACAATCACAAAGCGCGGATCAGAGGGGCGAAGGAGCAAAAAGATGCTTACCGCGATGCCAATCAAGGCCAGTATAATCAACAGTCGGCGCCAGTGGCGTCCATGCCGGCGCTGTTCAGGATGATCGTCGCTTTGTTCGATAATGCGCTCTGTTCGCGTCCGTCGCCAAGGCCATTGCATGTTCCAGCTCCTTGCCATCCTGCGCCACATTGCCTCTTATTGTAAGCAGTTTTGACGATATTTCAAGCGAGCAGGAAGGAGTTTGACTTTATGGTTGCTCAAAGTGAGCCAGAAGAATGGCTTACAGGGTTTGAGGTCATGGGGTTGTCTGATCAGAGAACTGTTGACAGGCAACGGTTCTCTAATCGGTGCCAAACCTTCGCATTAGCGCAACCGTGTGCCATCGATTACGATCGCGCTGCCGCCAAACGTTTTGGCAGTGTGTTTCATCATCGCAGCAACACGCGATAACTCGTCAACTGTGGAGGTAGGCGTGCTCGATACACCACCAATGGCGATAGCGCCGATCGGGATATGAGCGAGGTTACCAGCGCGGTCATGCCCAACCAAGTAGCCACGCGCGCGATCAGCTTCGTTGTACAGCACACCGGACGCTTGTTCGTATTGGTGGACGATCCAGCGGGCAAGATCGGCGGCAATTGCTGTAGGGCAAAGCACGACGAAATCATCACCGCCGATATGACCAAGAAAGATCGCATGGTTGGCAAAATGGTTTTGCGCCTGTTCACAAATCTCGGCCACGAGCCGGATCGCCTGATCGCCACGGGCGAAGCCGTAGGCATCGTTAAAGGCCTTAAAATCATTCAAATCAATGTACAGCAGCGTAAATGCCTCACCGCGCTGGAGGCGATAGCGAATCTCTTCGCTAATCAGGAGATTACCGGGCAGACCGGTGAGCGGATTACGGACTGAACGCTGAGTAGTGCGGCGCAGCAACGAGCGAATGCGGGCGATCAATTCGGCTGCATTGAACGGTTTGGTGACATAATCATCAGCGCCGGTGTCAAAGCCAATCACGACATCGGTCGGACTAGTGCGGGCGGTGACGATGATGATCGGCAAATGGGCGGTGCGGGTATCGTTACGCAACTGGCGAATAGCCTCATAGCCGTCGATCACGGGTAGCATAAGATCGATCAAGATCACATTGGGCAACTGCTCTTGGGCTAGCTGAATGAGCTTGAGACCATCTTCGGCGAACAAGACCGCAAAACCGGCCCGAACTAATGTTTCGCCGAGAAAGAGGCGAAGGTTCGGGTCGTCGTCCGCAATCAGAACCGTCGGCAAATGAATATCTTCAGACACTGAGCAAAACCTTAAGTTGGCCGGGAGCAGCAGCAAACGCCTCTAACCCTGCGGTAAGCGGATAACGGGCGCTGATCAGGGGTTGCGTTTCGATCAAGCCGCGCTCGAGCAAGCGGAGCGCTGGGGCGAACGGGCCACAGCGTGAGCCAATTAGTTGCACTTCGTCAACCACCAGAATGCTCAGATTCAGGTGGGTTTCGGCGGCAAACGTGCTCTTGAGCACTAGCCGCCCTCGTGGGCGCACTAGTTGCCGAGCGATTGCCAAACCAGCCGGGTTGCCAGTACAATCAATCACAACATCAAAATGGTGTGGTGGCACATCAGTGCTCGGTACGCACGTAACGCCTTGCCGCCGGTAGAGATCCCATCGTTCAGGGTGGCGGCCAATGAGCGTCAAATCGCAACCGGTAAGCCGCAACACTTGAACAATCATCGCGCCTAATTTACCATCACCCACCACAGCCACTCGTTCGGTTGGGCGAATGTGACTCTGCTCCACAATTTCCAACGCAGCGGCCAGCGGTTCGGTGAAGACAGCGGCCTCATCGCTCACCCCGGCTGGCACTTCGTGCAAACACGCTTCGGGGAGAGTAAAAAGATCGGCCATCGCGCCGTCGCGCCGGTCGATACCAAGCGTGGTGCGGTATGGGCAATGACTTTCATTGCCGCGCAAGCAGGTGGGGCAGTGGCGGCAGGCGGCATTGATTTCGCCAACGACGCGCCGCCCGTGCCAATATGGATTATCGGCCGCGATCACAGTGCCAACGAATTCATGGCCTAGAACGCCGCGAAAATTCATGTACCCGCGTGTGATTTCGAGATCGGTATTACATATACCCACCAGACGTGGACGGATCAGCGCTTCTCCCGGTGGGCGTTCAGGTTCAGGGTAATCGGCGCTATACCGCAGGTCGCCATCAAAAACAATTGCTCGCATAAGGTTGCAGACTTCGCTTTGAAAGATATCAAACTCTATTATACTATATGCCGCTGCTTGCCGTGTTGCGGGCAAGCGTGACCAAGGAGTAGCATCATGCGAGTTTTGTTTTTAGGCAGTCCATCATTTGCCGTCCATGCGCTCGACGCCTTGGTGGCTGCCGGGTATGATATTGTTGGCGTTGTCACCCAACCTGATCGCCCAGCCGGACGTGATCGCCGGCTGACGCCGCCGCCGGTTAAAGTAGCGGCGCTCGCCCACGGCCTGCCGGTATTCCAGCCCGAAACGTTGCGCGATCCGGCGGTGGTCGCCACACTGGCAGCGTTGCAACCTGATGTTGGCGTGGTGGCGGCGTATGGCGAGATCTTGCGACGGGCAGTGTTAGCGATCCCGCCGCTCGGCTATCTTAATATCCACCCCTCGTTGCTCCCGCTCTACCGTGGCCCAACCCCGGTAGCCGGTGCGATTTTAGCCGGTGAGACAGTGACCGGCGTCACGATTATGCTGCTCGATCCGGGCATGGACAGCGGCCCCATTTTGGCGCAAGCCGTAGTCGATCTGCCGCCGACAGCGCGGGCTGGCCCGTTGACCGATGAGTTGTTCCGCTTAGGAGCCGAACTGTTAATCAAGACATTGCCTCGTTATGCCCGCGGCGAGATCGAGCCGCGCCCGCAAGATCACAGTCAAGCAACCGTGACCAAGATGCTCAAAAAAGAAGATGGGCGAATCGATTGGTCACTACCGGCCATTGTGATCGAGCGGATGACGCGGGCCTACGATCCGTGGCCGGGAGCTTATACCTTTTGGCAGGGCCAGCCGTTGCGGGTAATCAGCGCAGCGGTGAGCGCAACGGCGGCTGCGGCGAGGCCGGGGGTGGTGGTTGGGCGCAGCGCGCGTGGTAATCCATTGGTGCAAACCGGCAGCGACGCACTAGAGCTTATTGAGGTGCAGCCAGCTAGCCGGCGTCCGATGAGTGGTGCGGCGTGGTTGGCCGGGATCCACGCGAGTGAGATCCGGTTGGGCGAAACGGCGCAGAATAGTAATAGTTGAAGCTAATCTAACGCGACGCGTTATTTCATCTTGCGTTCTGGTCATGAACCGCGTATAATCACACTCACAGGATTTGCCGAAGACAGTGCGTCATCATTGGGTTGATGGCGCAGGAGATGAAGTATGCCATTCTTCAAAGACGAGGAAGAACTACGGTACATTTTAGGCACGCTTTATGATCGGGTGAAGTGTGATGCGCAGATTGCGCCGCGGATTTGTGAAGGCCGGATTGTCATCCAGTTTCGTTACGAAGAGCCGCATGGCGTCGTCACGATCGATGCCGCGCATCCACCAACCCAACCCGGTGCATACTGTGATGTCTTCTGGGGTGAGGTCAGCCTGAAACCAGACGTCGAGATGAGTATGAAGGCTGATATTGCGCATCAATTTTGGCATGGCAAGATCAATCTGATGACGGCGCTGGCTCGACGTCAGATTATCGCTAAGGGGCCAATTCCAAAGATTTTGAAACTCTTACCGGCAGTTGAGCCTTTGTATACGATGTACCCAAACATGCTGCGAGAGATGGGGCGCGAAGATCTGGTCTTAACCAAGTAGTACCGGTTTACTCGCTGCGCCTATGCCAACCACGAGCGAGATGTATGAACGCGGCGCCGCTGATGCCGAACGGGGCGAGTTTAACCCTTTCTATTACCAGCACTACTACTACTACCGGCAAGGGTACGACTCGGTGCGACGCCGCTACCGGCCTCGGTTTCCGCTGGCCGGACTCTTCATTGTGATCACCATTATTGCACTTGGCGGAGCTGTCACGGTGTGGCTGATCGGGCAGCGTGGCTCTTCCGCAGTCGCCCAACCGGTCGCCTCACCGGCGGCCGTGATCGAGACTCCCACGCCGACCTCATTACCCCCCTCGCCGACACCGCTTCCTTCACCTACGCCGATCCCGACCCCGCCGCCGCCAACATTGCAGATTGGCGGGCGAGCAGTGGTAGTCAATGTGGGTAATGCGCCATTGCGGTTGCGGGCTGCACCCGGTTTGCAGGCACGAGTGGTTGGCTCACTGCCCGGCGGAAGAGAAGTGGTGTTGCGCGAGGGACCGGTGCTCGCTGATGGATACACATGGTGGCAGGTTGAGGTTGGCAATCAGCGTGGATGGTGCGCTGTGGTCGCGCCGGATGGGACGCAGTTCTTAGAACCGGCAGGCCAGTAGAGGCGGGTATACACCCACCTCTCCTATTGCCTCGTCGGCGTGGCCGTCTCGAGTAGTGCGGCATACGGGCCACGCTGGGTAGGTGGCAGCAGCGCAGCAATCTTGAGCATCATCTCAGTGGTTAGGCGTTCCATAACATCAGCCGGAATCTTGTTATCGGGCAACGGCTCAATCCAGTACGGTTCGCCAATCGTAATATGCACTGGTTCGCGGCGCAAGGTGCCGCGGAAGCCGTGCTCGGTGCCGGTAATTGCCATCGGCACGATCGGTACGCCAGCCTGCATTGCCAACCGAATCGCGCCGCCGCGCCCCGGCTGTAAAATGCCATTACGGCTGCGGTGGCCTTCGGGGAAGATGAGTAGCACTGCCCCATTCCGCAACGCTTCGGCGGCCGCATCGAGCGCCGCCAAATCGCGCTTGCCGCGCCGGATTGGGATCACATTCATATTGCGGAAGAACCAGCCGGCTATTGGGTTGGCAAAAATCTCGATCTTGGCCAGCCATGACAATCGATAGCGGAATGGTAGCAATGCGCCAACGGCTGGGATGTCCACCCAATTAATATGGTTCATCACCAGAACCATCCCGCCTTGTTCACGGGGTGGCAACCGCTCAACCCCCTCGATCGACCAGCGCCACCAGCCAATCAGGCGGAAAAAGTAAATGATGATATAGAGCAACCCATAGACGACATAAGCAAACATTACGCCCTCACTAGCGGCCCAGATCAAACCCAAAGACAAGCCGGCCACCTAACCACCCACCCACAAGGAGCAAGCTTGCGCCAGCGATATGCCAAGCGAGGTAGGCCTTCCGTTGGGTAGAGTCGTTGAGAATGGCCGGTTGCCGGCGCCGCATCAGCCAGACCCGGCCATAACAGGCACTGGCGGCCAAACTCGCCGCGGCGTGGCCGTTCGTCCATACGATCACTGGATCGTCAATGGCAAGGCCGACCAATTGGCGCGCAGCGTCAAATAAACCGCTGACGATAGCAATGAGCGCGCCGAGTAAACCGAAGATTAGGCAATGAAAAGCGCTTTGATCCCATTGCATACGCCCAGTGCGCAGCGCAATCAACGTAAAGAGACTGCTGGCTAGCAGCAGCCCAATCGGAATATGGACAGTGGCAGGATGCAATGCATACATTGCCTTAATTATACCATAGTCGTCACCGGCTCGATGTGTGCTCGGCCAGCGCTTTGCTCACGAATGTGTTGCGTTATGGTAGTAATCTGATCAACCGGAAGATCGGCGATAATCATCACATCAGCGGCAAACGACTCACTGACAATCACCGTAGCGTTCGTTTCGAGTATCCGACGGGTAGGAGCGTAGTCAGAATAGGGCAAGCGGATCGTCATCCGTTGATAGATCACCCGTTGAGTACGCGGCACAATGGCGAGCACGGCGCGGGTAGCATCGCTGTAGGCGCGCACGAGCCCGCCGACACCGAGCAGAGTACCACCAAAGTAGCGGGTGACGATCACCGTAATGTCGCCAAGATCGGCCCCGCGAAGGACTGCCATCATCGGGCGACCGGCAGTGCCAGCCGGTTCGCCATCGTCACTCATGCCGGCAATGGTACTCGTGCCATAGCCAATCAGGTAGGCGAAGCAGTGATGGGTAGCGTCGGGCATCTCGGTGCGGGCTGATGCAATGGCTATGCGCGCAGCTTCAACGGTAGCAGTAGGGATGGCTTGGGCAATGAAGCGTGATCCGCGCACGACGATTTCAGTGCGGGCTGGGGCGGCTGGAATAGGATAGTGTGTAGCACTCATAGCTCTTGAGCTTGCCAAAGCGGATTGGCAAGTTCGTCAATAGCTGCTTCTACTGCTGCTAACTCGGCGGTAAGTGAATAGTAACGGGCACGGCCTTCGGCATGGCGCGCGGCCCAGAAGGGCTGGAACGGTTCGGGGATCGGATTGCGCAACGCGCGGGCAACCTCGGCGAGCAGTTCGCGAAATTCGAGTTCCCACCAGCGTTGCAGCGCCGCGCTCAGCGTGCTGCCGGGAGGGCCAAAATCGGCCAGTAGCCGGCGGGCAAATTCGCGGGAGAGCGCATACTGCTCGTGGGCCATTGCTACGGCCTGCGCCGCTAGTTCAGCAAGGCGACCGGCAATGGTGGTTGGCGGCGATGGCAAGGCAATGGTGTCAGTAACTTGCTGTAAGCGGCAGCGACCGGCGCTAGCTGCAAGCAGGGCTAATGAAAGATGATCGGCAGGCGCGAGGAGGCGGATCGGGGCGATAGGGATGGCATTGCCGGCATCCCATGCAATTGCTGGGCGTTCACCAACGCCGATCAAGATACGCGGGATAGGGGCGGAGAGCGCAGGTGTCGCTGCGGGCGGCAATTCCCACCATAACGGCTCTGATATGTCAGCATAGGCGCTCAGCCGCCGCCCGAGGCCGGGGTGACGCTGAATCAAATCTGCCAAGCTGCCGATCGCGTTGTTTTGGCTATAACCGGGTGGCAGGGCGAGCAGCCAGTGGTCGCCAGTCGGCGTATACCACGGACGAAGCGTGCCGGTATCAATCACCGGTCGTAAAAAGGGTGCGCAAGCCGGCTCGAAGATAACCGCTTGATCGCGTTCGGTGCGGGTATACAGCAGGGCGTGATGGGGAGCTGGAATACCGTCAAGGAGTGTGCGCATAGCTTTATGGGTCGTGTTACAATACACATTAGGATATAGTATACAACTGTATCACACATTGCTCGGCAACTGCGCTGATGCGCCCATCATGGCAAACGCCGCCTATTCGTAACACTTTCTGGTAGTTTAAGGAGCAGTCCATGACCGAATTGGCCGCACACGCGCCATCGGTTGCGGTAAGCGCCTCATTATTACCCCTCAAGTTCTCGCCGCCGTCGGTACGAGAAGATGAAATGCTGCGCCGGGATTTGCAAGCGTTATTAGCCGAAGTACGCTTGCTGCCGGTAACAGCGGTAGTGGCGCCGGCTGGGTATGGCAAAACAACCTTATTGGCCCAGTGGGCTGATCAACTCGCGCGCACCGGAGCGCAAGTGGCGTGGCTTAGTTTTGAGGCGAGCGATCAAGAACCAGCCTTGCTGCTCGCGTATCTGATCGGCGTGATCCAGCGGATTTTGCCTCATGCTGGCGAGCAAGCATTGCGCATTCTGCAGAGCGTATCCGGTTTGGAACGGGATTGGCCGCTGGTGGCTGGCGCATTGCTGAGTGATGTGCAACGTGAGCTGCAATCACAAACAATATTGATGCTCGACGATGTGCATCTGGTGAGCGATGGCCCGATCACGGCTGATCTGCTGGGCTATCTCTTACGCGCCGCACCGCCTAATCTGCACATTGTGATGGCTTCGCGCCGTCCGTTGACGTTTGCCCCGCTTCCACGCCTGCGCGCTGAAGGACTTTTGCTCGAGGTCGGGGCGAATGATCTCTTGCTGCAACGGCACGAGGCGATCGAGTTGTTGCAACGAACTGGGGTGGCGTTGGCGGATGCTGAACTTGATCTGTTGCTTGAACGCACCGGCGGTTGGATGTTGAGTGTGCAGTTGGCGGTGCGCACGTTGGCACGCCAGACGCCTGAGCAGCGCCGGGTGTATCTGCAAGGCTTGGCGACAAATCAGCATGATCTGTTTGAGTATTTGGCTTCAGAGGTGTTGGCAGCGTTGCCGCCACGTTTAGTCGATCGCCTGATCTGCGCTGCGCTGCTCGGTCAAGCAAACCCATCGTTGCTCGATGAGGCGCTTGGGGTTGATGACAGCGCCCAACTGATCGAACAAGCGATTGCGCTTGGTCTGCCGCTGACGGTTGACACCGGCGCATCCAATGGTGAGCGGATTTTCCGCTTTCATCCGCTCTGGCAGCGCCTGTTGGCCGATCGAGCACTTACCCGGTTTGATCGAGTTACGGTGCGCGACTTGCACCAACGGTTTGGGATGGTGCTGGCGCGTCATGATCAGATCGAAGCGGCGTTGCGCCATTTGGCGGCGACTGATAACCCAGCAGCGATTGCGCACGCCCTGCGCGAGTATGCATGGCCATTGATCGACTCGCCCCAGCGCGACAGTTTGCGGAATTGGATTGAGCGTCTCCCGCCGGAAGTGCGCGATCGCGATCCTGAGTTGCTCCACATGCACGGTTGGAGTTTGTTTAATACCGATCGCGAACGCGCGTTGCAGTTGATCAGCCAAGCTGCTGAACAATACCGGCTGGCCAACGCTCCGGCGCAAGAGCTGCGCGCGTTGCGCGATATGGCCGTTCTCCTGTTCTGGTCTGATGCGCCGGTTGAGTTTGCAGCGGTGTGCCGTCGTGTTATAGCGGCGGCGGCGCGCACCAACGATGCGTGGTCGCGCGGTGCAGCCTTGGTCGGTTTGATGGCGTTGGCCTATAGTCAAGGACGATTTCGGGCAGCATTGCGGATTGCGCGTTGGGCTGATCGCCGCCCGCTGAGTGTGCTCTGGCAGTGGTTGCTGGCCGCGCTGCGGGCATCGATCTATACCCAGCAGGGCTGCCCGGCAGAGGCGATGTCTGCGATTAATGCTGCGCTTGAGTTGCCCCGGATCGATCGGAACGATATGCTGCGCCAGTCGTTGCTGTTGTTGCAGGCTATGGCGCTCTTTCAGCAGGGTAAAGGCGAAGCCGCTCTCGATCAAGTGCAAGAATGTTATTACCGTTTGAGCGATTATGTTCCCGGGAGTGTGTTGGCCGGCAACGCAGCCTTAATCTTGGCGCTGTTGTTGATCGAGCATGATCGATTTGAAGAGGCTGCCACATCGTTGCAGCGCGTACGGCAGATCGTGGCCCATCTTGATGACCGCCTGTTAGGGGCGCGTGCCCGGATTGTTGAAATCTATGGCATGTTGCGCAACCACCAGCCTGCCGCAGCGGCAGCGCATGCGCTGGCATTCTGGCAAAAACTGCGTGATCAGCCGGCGGCAAGCGCTCAGCACTCTCCCTATTGCGATAGCCGGTATCTTAATACGCAGGATCTCTGGTTGCAGAGTCTGTTGCTGATTGCTATCGGCGAAGGTGGCGAACGTGATCAGGCGCTGGCGCTGGCAGATGAACTGCTCTCGTTCATGGATCGGCGCTATGATGGTTTGTTCCGTGCCCTGATCCACATCTACCGGGCTTATTTGGTGGCGCAGTGTCAGAGCAGCTCGCCTGCGATTAAGGAAGATTTGCTATCGGCATGCACGATTTGCGATCGTGTTGGTGTTGAGTCGCTGCCCTTTTTGCCGCGCCCGGCGATGCTCTGGGCGATCAAGACCGCATTGCAGCTTGGCTTGTCGAGCCGGGCGATGATCGCTGCCCTCCGCCAGTTTGACACGACGACGCTGGCCTCTATTCTTATTCCGTTGCTTGATGAATCTTTTCCGGTTGCGTTGCGCGTGCGTAGCGCGGGCCTGATCGGTGATCTGAGCGTCGTTAATGCGTATGGGACGCTGCGGGCATTATTAAAGGATCGCTCGCCCCACGTTCGCCAAGCTGCTCAGGAAGCACTCGAGCGGTTGAGTTATCGCCCGCCTTACCGGCTGATGATCCGCGCTCTGGGCGGCTTTCAAGTGTTGCGCGGCGATCAAGAAGTGCGCGATCGCGATTGGCGGAGTGTCAAAGCTCGCCAGTTGCTGCAATTGTTGCTGATTGAGCGCGGGCGGATGCTGCCACGCGAGCAGATTATGGATATGCTCTGGCCCGGTCTCGATAACGAGTCGGCTTCCAATAATCTGCGGGTGACGATCAGTCGGTTGATTAAGGCGCTGGAGCCGGATCGGCCAGAAGGTGCGCCGACCTACTATATTCTTCAGCAAGGTGATACCTACGGCTTTAATATCGAGAGCGACCATTCGTATGATGTGGCTGATTTCGTGCAGGCAGTGGAGCACGGACGGCGCGAATTGCAGCGTAACCGTCGCACCGAAGCACGCGAGGCTTTCCAAGTAGCCGTGTCTCTCTACGCTGGCCAGTTTTTGCCTGATAGCTTGTACGAAGATTGGTCGGTGGTGGAGCGGGAACGATTAGGGCTGTTGTTTACCGATGCAGCGCTCAGTTTGGGCCGCATTCTGTTTGACGAGGGGAAGTATCACGACGCTATCGCGTTAGGGTGGCGGGTGCTTGAATACGATAAAGCGCAGGAAGAGGCGTACCAGTTGCTGATTCGCGGGTATGGGGCAATTGGTGAGCGCAGCACGGCTATCCGGTTGTACCAACGGTGTGTTGCCGCGCTGCGTGATGATCTCGGCGTTGATCCGTTGCCCGAGACAGTAGCACTGTTTGAACAGGTGCGCGGTAAACGTGCATCGTAATTTTAGGTGGTGGAACTGGAAGAGTTTCCAGCGGGATTGGTTGAAGGGTTGTGCTGTAAATGGTTGGCGATAAAAGCTAAGAGCTCGTCGAGTTGGTCGATCCGGCTTTCAAGACCAGTGCCAATGTGTTGAATTCGCCCGTGCCACTGTTGTACCGCAGCATCTTCATGCTCGGCCACCACAATCCGCACCAGAAATGATTCGACTCGCCGAGTCGCCATATTTTTCTTTCCTTGCTCTATCATCTGTCACACGACTAGCAAACTTAGTAGTATCATACTGAGGCGTTCTTACCATTTTATAACCATGATCTAGATGTTATTGCGAGGATTGCTGTGCAAGCTGTGATTGCAGTATTAGCCGGAGATGGGATCGGGCCGGAGGTAGTGGCGGAGGGGGTAAAGGTGTTGCAGGCGGTGGCGTCCCGCTTTGGCCACACCTTTACCCTGCGCGAGGCGTTGATCGGCGGGTGCGCGATTGATGCTGCCGGTGAGCCGTTGCCTGCCGAAACGGTGGCACTGTGCCGCGAGGCTGATGCGGTGTTGCTTGGTGCGGTCGGCGGCCCCAAGTGGGATGATCCGCAGGCGAAGGTGCGGCCTGAACAGGGCTTGCTCGGTATTCGCAAGGCGCTCGGTCTGTTTGCCAATCTGCGCCCGGTGCAGGTGCATCCGCGCTTGATCGATGCTTCGCCGCTGCGCCCTGAGCGGCTGCAAGGCGTCGATCTGATCGTCGTGCGTGAGTTGACCGGCGGGATCTATTTTGGCGAGAAGCGGCGCGAACGTGGCCCGGATGGCGAGTGGGCCAGCGATCTCTGCATCTATACTGAAGAGGAGATTGTCCGCGTCGTGCGGGTTGCTGCGCAATTGGCTCGCCGTCGGCGCGGTAAACTGACGTTGGTTGATAAAGCAAATGTGCTCGAAACAAGTCGCTTGTGGCGGAGTGTTACCACTCACTTGGTTCATAATGAGTTCCCTGATCTGCAATTCGAGACGATGCTGGTTGATGCGTGTGCGATGCATCTCATCCGTCGTCCCGCCGATTTTGACGTGATCGTGACCGAGAATATGTTTGGCGATATTCTCACCGACGAAGCGGCAATGCTGGCCGGTTCGATGGGGATGTTGCCGTCGGCGTCGCTAGGCAGCGGGCGGATGGGGCTGTACGAGCCGATCCACGGTTCGGCTCCCGATATTGCTGGGCAGGGGAAGGCCAACCCCTTGGCGACGATTTTGAGTGTGGCGATGCTGTTGCGCCACTCGCTCAATCTGGCCGCCGAAGCGGAATGTGTCGAAGCGGCTGTAGCAACGGTAATCGAGCACGGGATTGTTACCGCCGATATTGCCGCTCCCGGCCAGCCTACCTATAGCACTGCTGCGGTTGGCAATGCGGTCGCCGCTGCGGTGGCTGAGTAGTGAGGTTTACTGCAGAGGGCGCCAAGGACGCAGAGGGTGTCGTTGTACGTTTCATCCTCTGCGCCCTTGGTGTCGTTTAGCACGAACGCTGCCTTTCTTTCAGCGCCATCCTAACCTCCCCCCGCTTTAAGGGACGGACAGAGCATGTGATCGAGTGTAATTCATTGATCGCTGTACAATGCCGTAAAGCCCGGTACTGCCTTCCCCTCTCCCCTATCAGTGGGAGAGGGACTAGGGGTGAGGGCCAGCAGCCCGCGCAGTGTGATGCGTAACCCTAGGCTTCCGGATCAGATGTGCTGTCCGTTTCTGTCCCTCATGCTAGGGGAGGATTCGTCCTCCCCTGCGTGCTCTGCGGTATACTTGAACCAGCGCGTACTGCCCTGTGCTATACTGGCAGCCACGCAACCGAATCTCACTCGTTATCGCAACAGAAGGAGCGCTCAATGGAGCGAAAGATTCGCGTGCTGGTCGCAAAACCCGGTCTCGATGGCCACGACCGCGGCGCCAAGGTCATCGCCCGCGCCCTGCGCGATGCCGGGATGGAAGTGATCTATACCGGTCTGCAACAGACACCGCAGATGATCGTTGAGGCAGCGTTGCAAGAGGACGTTGATGTGATCGGTCTTTCGATCCTCTCTGGCGCGCATATGACGCTGCTGCCTAAAGTGATGCAGTTGCTGCGCGAGCAGGGTATGACCGATGTGCTGGTCGTCGCCGGCGGGATCATTTCCGACGAAGACGCCGAGATTCTGAAGCGCGAGCATGGTATTGCCGAAGTGTTTGGTCCCGGCTCGTCAACGCAGGCAATTATCGACTTTATCCGTTCTAACGTCCAGTTGACCCGGGGTTAAGCTATGAGCGAGCACGAATTGGTGACGCGCTTGCGCAACGGTGAGCGGCGGGCATTGGCGCGCGCCATTTCTCTGGTTGAACACGGAGGGCCAGTGGCACGTGCAGTGATGGCGGCGGCTTATCCCTACGCTCAGGCCCATCGGGTGGGCATCACCGGCCCTCCCGGTGCTGGTAAATCTACCCTTGTGACTGCATTAGCGCAAGAGTGGCGTCGTCGTGGCGTACCAGTCGGAATTGTCGCCGTTGATCCGTCGTCGCCGTTCAGCGGCGGCGCGGTGCTCGGTGACCGCATCCGCATGCAGGCGCTCGGCGGTGATCCCGGTGTATTCATTCGCAGTATGGCCAGCCGGGGCCGGATGGGCGGGTTGGCGCGTGCTACGGCTGATGCTGTTACGCTGATCGCAGCAGCCGGCTTTCCAATCGTGATCATCGAGACGGTTGGCGCAGGGCAGGATGAAGTTGATATTGCCCAGACTGCCGATACCACGATCGTGGTGGAAGTACCGGGTATGGGCGATGATGTGCAGAGCATTAAAGCCGGCATGCTCGAAATTGCCGACATCTTTGTCGTTAATAAAGCCGACCGGCCCGGTGTCGATCAGACGGTGCGTCAGCTCCGCACGATGTTGCAATTAGGCGGCGCGTCGGCTGATGGTTGGTCGCCGCCAGTGTTGACGGCGGTAGCAACCACCGGCGAGGGTTGCGCGCAGATTGTCGATGCGGTCGAGCACCACCGGCAACACCTTGTCCGTGATGGCGTACACGCTGGCCGGACGCGGTTGTTGGCCGAGCGTGAGTTAGTCGCCGCTGTGCAGGAATTGATCCTCGAACGGTTGCGCGGCCAGCGTTGGGAGGAATTGGTGAGTGAGATTGCATCTCGCCGGCGCGATCCGTATGCCGCCGCGAGTGAGTTGTTGGATGGATAGGGCGAGGGCGCGGTAGGGGCGCGGTAAGCCCCGCCCAAACAAGGGTGATGGGTATGGCGCGGTAGGGACGCGGCATGCCCCGCCCGAACAAGGGTGATGGGTATGGCGCGGTAGGGGCGGGGTATGCCCCGCCCAAACAAGGGTGATGGGTATGGCGCGGTAGGGGCGCGGTAAGCCCCACCCGAACGACAGATCCCGGATTATATCTAGGAGGTATTTCCGTGCAGGTTAATCCGTCAATTTTCAAGGCCTACGATATTCGTGGTATCTACCCGACTGAATTAAACGAAGAGGTCGCTTACCTGATCGGGCGTGCGTTTGTGACGTTCCTCGGCGCTGAGACGGTGATTGTTGGCCGCGATATGCGAACTTCTGGCCCTGCTCTGTTCGATGCAGTCACTCGTGGAATTATGGATCAAGGGGCTGACGTGGCCGACATCGGTATGGTCAGCACCGATCAATACTACTTCGCTTGTACCCAGCTCGGTTTACCCGGTATGATGGTGACGGCGTCGCATAATCCCAAGCAGTACAACGGCTTCAAAATGGTGCGCCGTATGCCCTACCTTTTGTCAGGTGATGAGGGCATTCAGGATTTACGCCGGTTGGTTGAGAGCGAAGCGTTTCCAACCCCGACCCGGCGCGGTGAACGCCGTGAATACGATTTTAAAGAGCAATTCGTGCAGAAAGTGCTCTCGCTGATCGATGTCGAGGCGATGAAGCCGTTGAAGGTGATTGTTGATACCGGCAACGGTATGGTCGGCCCGATCCTGCAAGAGGTGTATGCACGCTTGCCAATCCAATTAACCGGGATGTATCTCGATCCCGACGGCACCTTGCCCAATCACGGTCTCGATCCGCTGATGCCAGAAAATCGAGCTGAATTACAGCAGCGGGTCAAAGACGAAGGCGCTGATATTGGCTTTGCCTTCGATGGCGACGGCGACCGCTTCTTTGCCATCGATGATCGCGGTGAGTTCATTTCCGGTGACTTTCTTACTGCGATTTTGGGCCGCTACTTGCTCGAAAAAGAGCCGGGGGCGAAGATTCTCTACGATGTGCGCGCGTCGTGGGCGGTGCCCGATGAGGTGCGCGCTGCCGGCGGTATTCCGCTGGTTGAACGAGTAGGTCATGCCTTTATCAAGCGACGCATGGCGAATGAAGACGCAATCTTCGCCGGCGAGGTCTCTGGGCACTATTACTTCAAAGCCTTCGCGTTTGCTGACTCGGGCATCATTCCCTCGCTTTACCTACTTGAGATGCTGTCAAAGCGGGGGGTGAAGATGAGCGAGCTGCTTAGCCGTCTCGAATCGCGCTACTTCATTTCCGGCGAGATCAATTCGCGGGTGAGTGATGTGCGGGCGAAGCTTGATGAGATTGCCGAACGGTATAGTGATGGCAAGATCGAGCGACTTGATGGTGTCTCGGTTAGCTATGACACATGGCATTTTAATGTGCGCGGTTCTAACACCGAACCGCTGATCCGCCTGAACCTCGAGTCGATTGCCTCGCGCGCTGAAATGGAGGCCAAACGCGATGAGGTGTTGGCGGTGATCCGGTCGTAATGCCAGTTTGGTGACGTCATGCGGAGCCGCACAGCCGTGCGGCTCCACCGGTGAACTGTAAACAAATAAATGGCGAACGCCAACGATACAACAACCGTCGCACCGCATGGGGTTGGTACCGCACGGCCAATGATCGATGAACATGTGACATACGCCGGAATCGTTGCTCCACCCTATCCCCCTCCATTCACCAATGGCTATTCCTCGTTCATATCGGGACAATCACCCTTGACACATCTACTCTGAATCAGTATCATAGAGATATCAAACGTATTCCTAAGTAGAATTAATACCCCACCGACGAACCCTTCCTCTTTCCCTCCCTGTCGGTTTCACTGCCCGCAATCCCAGTTCTGATGCTCCTCACCGGCTCGCTGGCGAGCCAAGAATATAGGCGTTGTTCGCTGTTGAACGGAGAAACGGCTATGGAAATCAGTCGGGATAAGCTCCTTTGGGCGTATGAGCGGATGCGGCTCATTCGCGAATTCGAGGATCGGCTCCACACCGATTTTGCCGCTGGTAAAATCCCCGGTTTTGTTCATCTCTATGCTGGAGAAGAGGCGGTTGCGGTAGGCCTCTGCGCGCACTTGCGCGATAATGATTTCATCACCAGCACCCACCGCGGCCACGGTCACTGTATCGCCAAAGGGGTCGATCTGCGCGAGATGATGGCCGAGATTTATGGGAAAGCGACCGGCGCGTGCAAAGGCAAGGGCGGCTCGATGCACATTGCCGATGTGAACAAGGGGATGCTCGGTGCGAACGGGATCGTCGGCGGCGGGCCGCCGCTCGCGTGTGGCGCTGGTCTTACCGCCAAACTCAAAGGCACCGATCAGGTGACGGTCTGCTTCTTCGGTGATGGTGCTTCCAATCAGGGCACCACCTTCGAGGGTCTCAATTTGGCCGGCATCTGGAAGCTGCCGGTGGTCTTTGTGTGTGAAAATAACGGCTACGCCGAGACCACCTCGCCGCAGTATTCGGTCGCTGGCCAAGATATTGCTGCCCGTGCGCGCGGCTTCGGTATGCCGAGTATTGCCATCGATGGCCTCGATTTCTTTGCCGTGTATGAAGCGGCTGGTGAGGCGATTGCGCGCGCTCGGCGCGGCGAAGGGCCAACCTTCATCGAGGCCCAGACTTACCGCTATTATGGCCACTTCGAAGGTGACTCGGTCCGCTATCGCAACCGCGAAGAAGAAGAACACTATCGCTCGCGCGACTGTCTCTACCGCTTCCGCCAGACTGCGACTGCGCAAGGGTTGTTGACTGAGGCCGAGCTTGATGCGATCGATGCTCGTGCCCGCGCCGCGATCAACGAGGCGAGTCAGTTTGCGGCTGATAGCCCGATGCCCGATCCGGCTGAATTGCTGACTGACGTTTATGTTGACTATCCGATGGCGGCACTCTGGCCATTTCAAGAACCGGCAGTTCCGGTGTATCGCTAGTGCTTGCTAAAGTATTCTCAATGGTGAGGTGAAACCATGACGGCAATGGTCGAAGAGGCGGTACGTACCCTGAGTTACCGTGAGGCAATTAACGAGGCGTTGCGCCTTGAAATGCGGCGTGACCCGACGGTGATTTTGATGGGTGAAGACGTGACCGGTGCATCGCATAGTGAAGACGAAAGTCATCTCGATGCGTGGGGCGGGGTGTTAGGGGTCACTAAGGGGTTAGTGCATGAGTTTGGCCGCCAGCGGGTGCGCGATACACCGATCACTGAGTCGGGCTTCGTCGGCGCTGGGGTTGGTGCGGCAGCCACCGGCTTGCGCCCGGTGGTCGAGCTGATGTTCATCGGTTTTATGGGTGTCTGTCTCGATCAGATCGTTAATCAGGCCGCCAAGATGCGCTATATGTTTGGTGGCAAGGCTCGCATTCCGCTTGTGATTCGGACGATGATCGGCGCTGGTTTCCGCGCTGCTGCGCAGCATTCTGATTCGATCTACTCGACCTTCGTTCACTTCCCCGGTCTCAAGGTGGTGGCGCCAGCAACTCCTGCCGATGCTAAGGGCTTGTTAGCGGCAGCTATCCGTGACGATGATCCGGTGATCTTCTGCGAGCATAAGCTGCTCTACGATGTGAAAGGGCCGGTGCCCGAAGGCGAGTATGTGATTCCGCTCGGCCAAGCTGAGATCAAGCGTGAGGGCGGTGATGTGACGATTGTGGCGATTTCGCGCATGGTGCTGCACGCGCTCGCCGCCGCCGAGCGGTTGGCGCAACAAGGAATCAGTGCTGAAGTCGTTGACTTGCGCTCACTTTCACCCCTTGATGAGACGACGGTGCTTGAGTCGATCCGCAAGACGGGCCGACTCGTGGTGGTTGATGAAGACAATCCGCGTTGTAGTGTGGCAACTGATATTGCCACGCTGGCAGCGACGCAGGCGCTCGAATTTCTCAACGCACCTGTGAAGCTAGTCACGCCACCCCATACGCCGGTACCCTTTAGCCCGACGCTCGAAGACGCTTACATCCCCTCGCCGGAACGCATTGTGGCCGCGGCGCGGGCGACGCTTGGCTGAGCGTGGCGGGCCGTTGTTGCAGGAGTTGTCATGCCTACCGAGGTCGTGATGCCCAAGTGGGGCTTGAGTATGCAGGAAGGAAAGATTAACCTCTGGCTCAAGCGCGAGGGCGAAGCGGTACAGAAGGGCGAACCGATTGCCGAGGTCGAGACCGAGAAGATTACGAATGTGGTTGAGGCGCCGGCCAGCGGTACGCTGGCCCGGCTCTGTTACCCTGAAGGCAGTGTGGTGGCGGTGACGAAGGTCATCGCCTACATCACCGCTCCCGGCGAGCATTTGGCTGATGTGGCTTCCAATGGCACGACCGAAACGGTAACTACTGCTCCCGCGCCGGCAGTGGCGGCGCCAAAGCTAGCTTCACCATCGCTGCCAGCAGCGGCAGGTGGGGTGCGCGCGATGCCAGCGGCGCGCAAGTTGGCTCAAGAGCATGGGATCGACTTGAGCACGTTAACCGGTAGTGGCCCTGCTGGTGCGATTGTCAAAGAGGATGTCGAGCGCGCGATTGCTGCCCGTTCGGCGCCGGTGCAGCCGGTGCAGCGCGTACAGTTTTACAGCGCCGGGTATCGGCTCGATGGGCTGCTTTATACGCCACGCGGTCTATCGGCAGGTGAGCGGCGGCCCGGCGTCGTCTTGCTGGTCGGCTACACCTATCTGAAGACGATGGTGATGCCCGATGTAGCCAAGGTGTTGAACGCTGCTGGCTATGTGGCGCTCGTCTTTGACTATCGTGGTTTTGGTGATAGTGAAGGCCCACGTGGTCGCTTGCAGCCGCTCGAACAGGTGGCCGATGCACGGGCAGCACTGACCTTCCTCAGCGAGCAGCCTACCGTTGATCCTGATCGATTGGCAGTGGTGGGGATTAGCCTCGGCGGTGCGCATGCTATTACCACTGCTGCGGTTGATGAGCGGGTTAAAGCTGTAGTGGCGCTAGAACCGCCGGGTAACGGGGAGCGCTGGTTGCGTAGCCTGCGTCGTTATTGGGAGTGGCACGAGTTTCTTGCTCGTTTGGATGCGGATCGTCGTCAACGAGTGCGTACTGGCGTCTCGGCATGGGTCGATCCGTTAGAGATTGTGTTACCCGATCCTGAATCACGTGCGTTTCTCGATCAGGTTAGTGCTGAGTTTCCGCAGATGAAGGTCACGGTGCCGTTAGAGAGTGCTGAGGCGCTGATCGAGTATGTGCCTGAAGCGGTGGTCGATGACATCGCGCCGCGCCCGCTGTTGATCATCCACGGCGACCAAGATCGGTTGGTGCCGTTGGTAGAAGCTCAATCGATTGCCGCCTCTGCTGGTGCTTCGTGTCGATTAGAGGTAGTGCCCGGTATGACCCATTTCAATTGGGTGCTACCCGGTAGTTCTGGGTTTGCGCGCGTCACCGATAGCATGGTTGCATTTTTGCGCGAGACATTGCCGGTGGCAGTGGGATAGGTCTTGATGTTAAGAGAGCTGCACAGTCGGGCAGCTCTCTGGTGTGCTCTGGTCTAACCATCATTGTGGAGCGCGGGATGCATCCATCTCGCGGCATATTGTTATGATGACCGTCGGTATCATCGCCAATCCAGCCTCAGGTAAGGACATCCGACGGCTGGTTGCCCATGGATCGGTCTTCGATAATGAAGAGAAGGTTAGCATCGTCAAACGAGTCTTGTTGGGGTTAGAAGCCGTTGGTGTGCAGCGAGTCTGGATTATGCCAGATCGTTTCGGCATTGGTCTGAAGGCGCTCGACAATTTGCCATTACAGATCGAAGCCTCCTTGCTTGACATGCCGGCGTGGTTTACTCCTGACGACTCGCGGCGAGCAGCGCAACTGCTGGCCGAGCGCGGCGTTGGCTGCATTGTGACTCTCGGTGGCGACGGCACCAACCGCTTGGTGGCGAAGGGGTGCGGTGAGGTGCCGCTGATGCCGATCTCAACCGGCACCAATAATGTCTTCCCGATGATGATCGAAGCTACCACTGCCGGCCTTGCCGCTGGCTTGGTGGCGTGCGGACGTGCATCAGCAGCGGTCACGCGTGCGCCGCGGATTGATGTCTACCGGCTACGAGCCAATCAGGCCGAAGCTGATCTGCCTGCTGATGCGCCGCCTGACGATATTGCCTTGGTTGATGCGGCGGTGTACGATGAGCGGTTTGTCGCTGCGCGCGCAATCTGGGATAGTACGCGGATCAGTGATATAGTGCTGACCCGCGCTGAGCCGGGCAATATTGGGTTGTCGTCAATCGGGGCCAATTTTCTGGCCGGCAACTACCCGTCGGGCCATGGATTGTACCTGCATCTGGCAGCAAGCGGCCAACCGGTACGGGCGCCGGTCGCGCCGGGATTGATGCAAACAGTCCATGTTGCCGCGCATCGTGTGCTAGCTCCCGGCGATGCCGTGCGTGTGCATCGCGACCGGCCCGCTGTGTTAGCATTCGATGGCGAACGCGAGTTGGAATTGCACACTAACGATTGGGCGTTGTTACGCCTAAATCCTCACGGCCCGCGAGTGATTGATCCGCGACGGGCAATTGCGGTGGCGGCGCAAGCTGGGTTTTTTACTACGCCGGTGCCAGTATCGTCGTAAGGGCGGGTATAAAACCCGCCCTACGCGTTCCGTCGGCTTAACGATTACTCTACCCGTTCAAAAATCCCCGCTGCTCCCATGCCACCGCCGATACACATCGTCACCATCCCGTACCGGCCGCCGCGCCGTTCCAATTCATCGAGGATCTGCACGGTCAATTTCGCGCCGGTACAGCCGAGCGGATGACCAAGCGCAATCGCGCCGCCGTTTACGTTGACCCGCTCTTCGTCAAGACCGAGCTGGCGGATGACGGCAATCGCTTGGGCGGCAAAGGCCTCGTTCAGCTCGATCAGATCAATGTCGGCCAGCGTCAACCCAGCCTGCTTCAGCGCCTTTGGTATCGCCACCACCGGCCCAATCCCCATCACCTCCGGCTCGACGCCACCCACCGCAAAGCTCACAAAGCGCGCTCGCGGCTTCAGTCCTAGCTCAGCCGCCTTCTCGGCGCTCATCACTACCACCGCCGCCGCGCCATCACTCGTCTGCGACGAGTTGCCGGCAGTGACCGTCCCTTCGGCGGCAAAGACCGGCTTCAACTTCGCCAGCGCCTCTGCCGAGGTGTCGGCGCGCGGGCCTTCGTCGCGGTCAAAGATGTATACTTGCCGCTGAGGACGACCATCCGCTCCCGGCTCGACAATTTCAATCTCGACTGGCACGATGCTGCGGTCGAACAGGCCAGCTGCCTGCGCTGCCAACGCGCGCTGGTGCGAACGCAGTGCGAAGGCGTCTTGATCGGCCCGGCTGATCTCGAACCGGCGGGCAACGTTCTCGGCGGTCAAACCCATGCCCAAGTAGACCGCCGGATCATGCTGGGCTAGATAGGGGTTGGGTGAGAATTTATTGCCGCTCATCGGCACCATGCTCATGCTCTCGGTGCCGCCGGCGACAACCACCTCGTTCTGGCCGGCCATAATCTGGTAGGCGGCCATCGCAATCGTCTGCAAGCCCGACGAACAGAAGCGATTGACGGTCACCCCGCAGACGCTGTCAGGCAAACCGGCGCGCTGAGCAGCGATGCGGGCCACATTCAGGCCCTGCTCGCCTTCGGGCATTGCACAGCCCATAATCACATCTTCGACCAGTGCCGGCTCAATACCTGCTCGCTCAATGGCTGCTTTGATCACAATCGCCGCCAAATCATCGGGGCGCACCGTGCGCAACGCGCCGCGTCCAGCTTTGCCGACTGCCGTGCGTACCCCGGAAACAATCACTGCTTCTCGCATCGCGATAACTCCTTTGTTATACGAGTCACGCCAAGACGCAACGTGTTGTCAACGCTTAGGCGCAAAGTTCGCCAAGAACGCGAAGATATCTGATGGGTTTCCTCCCCAACGCGCTGATGCCAAACCATATCAAAAACCTTTGCGTCTTTGCGATCCCCATCGCCATACCTCATTATGGCTCGGCACGTCCTCCATATCAAAAACCTTTGCGCCTTTGCGTTTACCTTCCTCTGCGCCTTTGCGCGTATCATCCTCTGCGTCGTTGCCCTCTCTGCGGCTTTAATTCCGGAGCGGCTTGCCGTGTTCGAGCATGTAGCGAGCGCGAGCTTGGGTGCGCTCGTCCTTCAACAGCTCAATCACTGTCGTTCGCTCAAGGTTATGCATGTATACGTCGTCAACCCACTGCGCGCTGCTCAATTCGCCGCCGCACAAGACATACGCCAGTTTCTCGGCCAGCACCGCATCGTAGGGGGTGGCAAAGCCGCCTTCGCGCATCTGGTAAATCGCGATCCGCGCCGCCGCCAACCCATCGCGGCCAAGCGCGTAGCACGGCTTAGCGGTGATGTGCGGTGTATAACCATCGGCCACTAGCCGCAGCACTTCACGCTTGGCCTCGCCAATCAGATAATCGGGGTTGAAGACGATCCGGTCGGTTGGGCGCAGCAAGCCCAACTCCTTCGCTTCGTGGGCGCTAGTGGCGACCTTCGCCAGCGCAATCGTTTCAAACACCTGCTGGAAGGCTTTGAGCGGATCGTTGCCGCTCCGCGCCGCCGTAGCGATAATCCGCCGGTTCATCTCGGTGCAGCCGCCCCACGCTGGAATGACACCGACGCCAAACTCAACGAATCCCATGTAGGTTTCGGCGGCAGCCACCGCCGCCGCGCTGTGCATTGACAACTCAACCCCGCCACCCAGCGTCTGGCCGAACGGCGCGCTGACAATCGGCTTGGCGCTATCGCGCATACGGCGGAAGGTCTGCTGCACCAACGCCGCATACTCGTCGATGTCGTCCCATGCGCCGGCCATCACCGCCGCGCCAACGTCGTTCAGATCGAGACCAGCCGAGAAGCGCGGGCCTTGGTTGCCGACGACCATACCTACCCACGGCCCCTGCTCAAGTTCATCGAGGGCCTTGATCAGCACCTCAACCGCTTGCCCACCGATGGTATTGGCCTTCGAGTGCAGCTCGTAGCAGAGCACGCCATCGCCGAGATCGATCACGCTGGCGCTCTCATTGCCAAACAGCTCGCGTCCGGCAGTCTTGAGCGCAGCCAGATCGATGGCGCGCGGATCGCGCGCGATTGGTTCGAGTTGGCCGGTAGCGACATTGTACGCCGCTGGCGTGCCATCTACCTCGCCGTAGAAACGGCCTTCAGCAGCGATAAGCTGATCAACCCACGCCGGCAGACTCTCGCCAAAGGTGCGCATGCGCTCTGCGGTTTCAGCGATGCCCATCGCCTGCCAAAGCTGGAATGGCCCCATTTCGTGGGCGAATCCCCAACGCATCGCGTTATCAACATCGGCCACGCTATCGGCAATTTCGGGCAAGCGGCGGGCGGCATACGCCATCATCGGGTAGATCGCCGCTGCCACCAGCTTCGCGCCGCGATCGCCGGTTTCGGCTCGGTCGAGGATAAAGCGTAGCCGGTCGGGCAACGGTTTGATCTTGCGCGCTGAGGCGATCAGTTCATCAACCGATGTGGTACCTTGCGGCGGCACATACTCGAGCGTCTGCAAATCGAGCGGCCAAAACTCGCGCTTACCGTCGCGCTTGACCTCTTTGTAGAAGCCTTGCCCAACCTTCTTGCCCAACTTGCCAGCGGCGACCATCCGCCGCGATAGATCGTTGTGACGGTACACCTCACGGCTCTCGTCAGCGGGGATGGCGTCGTACAGATTACTGGCCACGTAAGCCATCACGTCGATCCCAACTTGATCGAGCAAGCGGAAGCTAGCCGTATTAGGCCTCCCAATCAGCGGACCGGTCAGCGCATCGACCTCTTCCACCTGATAGCCATGTTCGAGAGCGAAATTGAGCAGCACCTGCCCGGCATACACAAAGATGCGGTTGCCGATAAAGTTGGGCCGGTCTTTGCAGATCACCACCCCCTTGCCCAGCCGCTCTTCAGCGAAGCGGCGGAAGGCAGCGACCACTGCCGGATCGGCCTCGTCGCCGGGGATGATTTCGAGCAGGCGCAGATAACGGGGCGGATTGAAGAAGTGGCTGCCGAAGAAGTGGCGGCGGAAGGCCTCGCTGCGGCCTTCGGCGATGATCCGGATTGGGATGCCGGAGGTATTCGTAGTGACGATTGCGTTCGGACTCCGCACCTTCTCTAGTCGCGCCATCAACGCCTGCTTGGGGCCGATCTGCTCGACAATTGCCTCGACGATCCAATCGCATTCAGCCAGCCGGTGAAAATCGTCTTCCGTATTGCCCAGCGTAATCAGTTCGGCGCTGCGCTCGCTGTAGAGATTAGATGGGCGTGCTTTGCGCATACGCTCAAATCCCTGCTGCACAATTCGGTTGCGCACCTGCGGATGGCTGAGGGTCAAGCCTTTTGCTTCCTCCTCGGCGGTGAGTGAGGTGGGCGGCACATCGAGCAACAATACCGGAATCCCGGTACCGGCGACCAGCGCAGCGATCGCGGCCCCCATCGTCCCGGCGCCGATCACGCCAACTCGCTTGATCTGATAGGTCATTGGGTCCTCCTTGACCATGTCTCTCCATTGCGGACTCTCGTGCGCTTGTCACGCGGTTGCATATTCGTAACCGTGTGTTTAGACGCACTGCGTCATGGAATAAGCGTATCATACCACAAGTTGAGCGAATTGGGGAAGGGGCAGGATTAGCATGTTTTGCCCGGCCTGTATCCCCGGTCTGAAAGAGCTAGGCGAGAGGGTGTGACGCGCGCTGCGCGGGCTGCTTGTGCGGATGTTGGTCGAGAGAAAACTTGTGGTGAATGCTTGATGAGAGATGAAGATAGGGCGAGATAACGTTAGTAATGGTGAGAGTCCGATACCGCGAGAGCAATGGCAGGTGCGTTCAGAGGGCTGGGTGAGCGGGTGAAAGCCGTTGTTCACGCTAACGTAGCATGCAAACAATAAGGGGGACTGATTGCCCTGTTTGACGCCCGTTGCCCTTATTGCTACAATGTTAAGTGATCTACTTGACTATGGAGGCAACAATGCGCATCTCGAGCAAAGGAGACTACGGGTTGCGCGCGCTATTTGATTTGGCGCAGCGCTATGGCGAGGGGCCGATCCAGAGCGAAGCTATCGCTGGCCGACAGGGGATTCCGGTCAATTACCTCAACCAACTGCTAATCACGCTGCGCCGGGCGGGGTTGGTTGAGAGTCTGCGCGGGCCGCAAGGTGGTCATCTCCTTGCTCGTTCCCCCGAGACGATCACGTTGCTTGAAGCGCTGACGGTGCTAGAGGGGCCGATCTTGCCGGCTGAGAGTGGTCGTGACGACTTACAACCTACCGAGCCGTTTGATCGGTCACTGATCGATGAAGTCTGGAGTGAATTGCGTGCGGCCATCGAGCAGCGCTTGGCCTCGATGACGCTCGATGATCTTTGTCAGCGCAAGCGTAGTCATGATGGGGCAGTGATGTATTATATTTAATGCAAAGGCGCTAAGATCGCAAAGGGGTATTGGGTAAAGGGAGATCACGCCCATCCGTTCTTCTGCTCCCTATCATAAAACCTTTGCGCCTTTGCGTTTTACCATCCCCGCTCCTTTGCGTTTACAGAATCAACCCCATACTCTCCATCCAGAACCGCAACCACGACATCGCGCCTGCGATCAAAAGCGTTGGGAACAGTGCAATCGTCGCCGGGCCAGCCAGTTGGCGCAGACTCGTCACTTTGCCTTCATAGCCCATAAACAGGCTGGTCAGCAGTAAACAGACCAAATAGAGCACGCCGAGAATGCCGAAGAAGGCGAGGAATGCCAGCGGCCAGAAGGTGATGCCGAGATTGCCGTAGATAGCGGCCAGCGCCAACAGATCAATGACGATAATGCCGAGCAGTTCCCACCAATTGGCAAAGATCGGCTGGTGCGGATCGACATTTTGGCGTAGGGTGTTATTGAGCACGATATGCAACGCGCTGGCAATCGTGATCCCCATGCCCATCCCAGTGAGGGTGCGCAAAAAGTTGTCGGGCTGGTACCAGTTGGGCAGCCCTAGATCAAGGAGGAGCGAATTGAAGCCGTCAACCGCCATAATACCGACGAAAGCCACCAGCGTCAGCGCAATCGGCCACGGCGGAATCTTACCGGCCCGCCCGCGCCCGATTGCGTACAGATAGAGGAAGGTGAGCATAAAGCTCAGATAGATGCCGCTGTTGCGCGCGCAGAGCGGAAATTGCAACCCGCCGACAAAGATGTTGTGCTGCTGGGCGCAAATGCCATGCACTACCGCGTACATCTTCCATTCCAGCGGCATACCGGGGCTAAAGAGCAGGGCTATCAGCAGCGCGCTGAAGCTACCGAGAAAGATTGGCCCCCACGGAATAGGCCGCCTCCCAGCCTCCTTCCGCGCCGCAATCCGCTCTTGCGCCATACGGAGAATCTCATCAGGAGAACGTTCGCTCATCGAACCTCCGCTAATCGCTCGGCCAGCCGCACGGCGGTTAACGCGCCAAGGTGGCGGGCAGCGATAGTACCATCGCGATTAATAAAGAAGGTAGTCGGTAAATTTGTCACGCCGTACCGCTCACCAATGGTGCCGTCGCGATCGGTGATTAGGGGGAAGCTGACCCCTACTTTCGGCGCGAAGGCGGCGATCGCTTCGGTCGACTCATTACGGTTGACCGCCAGAATCACCAGATCGGGATTCGTGCGGCGGGCTGCCTCAAATTCCGGCATCTCTTCGATGCAAGGCAAGCACCACGTGGCCCAAAAGTTGACGATCACCGGCTTGCCACGTAGATCGCTCAATTTGTAGGTGCCATCGGCCAGTGTGTAGCTGAAATCGGGCGCTTTCTCGCCGGGAATGGCGGCCCAGTCTGGTTTGGTGTCGATGAGTTTGCTCTCAGATGCGATTGGTGTTTCGCCAACCACGAGTGGTTGGTTGACTTGCGGTGTGCCAGTGCAGGCAGCAAGGATGAAGATGAAGCTGAGCAAGATGATAGCGTGTCTCATAGTCTCATTCTACCATGGTACAATCAGTTGCACCGCTGAGCGCAGCGGGTCACGTACTCATGCTGCGTTCCTCTGTATCCTCTGCGACTCTTTCAAGCGAAGCGGGCCAATTGCGCCGGTGTCACTTCCGGCGGTATAATGCTTCGCCGATGATAACCATCAATGGCAACAAGCGATCGTCTCATGTCTGTATCATACCGCATTCGCCAACTTCGCAACGCCTTGCGTGCCGAAGTTTCACCCGCCGAATATGAGCTGGTTGCGCAATTGCTGACTCCAGCCGAACAACAATTGTTTTGGCAGATGCCGCTCTACGACCAGCGCCACTGTCTCGATGTCTACCACACACTGATCGCCGCCGGCGAGCGTGATGAGTTGTTGTTGCGCGCGGCGCTTTACCACGATTGCGGCAAGGTTGATGATGCAGGCCGCCCGATGGCGCTCGGCTGGTATGTGCTGGCGACAATCCTCAAGCGCTGGCCGGCGCTTTATCTGATTGCCGCCCGGCTCGTGCCGGCAATCGCCGTCTATGCCGAGCATGCTGCCCGCGGCGCGCGGATGGCGGCAGCGGCCGGGTCTCCACCCGAAATTGTTGAGACGATCCGTCATTATCACGATCCGCATCCGACCGGTCGTGCTGCCCGCTTGCAGTGGGCTGACGAGCAGAACTAGCAGGGCGCGAAGGGGTGGGGAACGCAAAGGCGCAAAGGGATGATTGTGTAGCTTAACATAATTTTGCCATAATGATAAAAAATCTTCGCGTCTTGCGTTTGTACCAAGCATTATGCCCTACGAAATTACGTTACCTGTCTTCACCGGCCCGCTTGATCTACTGCTCCGCCTGATCGAACGGGCCGAACTCGATATCACTACCATCGCGCTGGCGCAAGTGACCGACCAGTATCTGGCTCATGTGCGCGCGCTGGAAGCGGTCGAACCGGACGAGCTGGCCGAGTTTGTGAGTTTGGCTGCTCGTCTGGTGCTGATTAAGTCGCGCGCGCTCTTGCCCCGTTCGCCGAGCGCGCCGGCAGCGCCGGTTGATGAAGATGCCGAGCAGTTGGCTGCCCAACTTGAGTTGTACCGACGCTTTAAGCGAGCCGCCGAGCTGCTGCGCGTTTGGCACGAGAGCGGACGCAGCACCTTCGTCCGGGTTGCGCCGCCGCCGCTCACGATCGCTCCGCCCCCATCCAGCTACCGCGTCGCCGATCTGTTGCAGGCGCTGGCCCGCCGCGCTCAGTTGCAGTTGCCACTCGAACCGGAAGAACGGATCGTGCTGGTGCCTCGTCTGACCGTAGCTGAAGTCGCTGCGCGCATTCGCGCCCGTCTCGAACACGCGGCATGGTTCGATTTTAGCGATCTGCTTACCGCGCAACCAACCCCCGAAGAGGTGATCGTATCGTTTTGGGCGATGTTGGAATTGCTCAAGCGGCGCGCGATTGTGGTCGAGCAGATATCGTTATTTGGCCCGATTCTGATCGGGCGCGGCGAGTCGCCGATTGAGACCAGCGAAGCCGATGAGCGTGAGTTGTAATCAGTGCCGGTATGTGCGACAATGCAAATACATAAATACCCCTCCCCGTAGCGGGTTAAGGGTAGACAGAACATGTGGTCGATCATAACCGTTAATCGCTGTGCGATGCCTCAACGCCCGGTGCTACGCTCCCCTCTCCCACGCCAGTGAGAGAGGGGCTGGGAGCGAGGGTGAACTGGCGCATCGCAACGCCATCAACCACATTTGCGCTTATGGGTTCTGCCCCCTCCTCCCCCAGCGGGGGAGGCTGGGAGGGGGCATAAAACT
Source organism: uncultured Chloroflexus sp. (assembly GCF_938091255.1). Lineage (NCBI taxonomy): Bacteria > Bacillati > Chloroflexota > Chloroflexia > Chloroflexales > Chloroflexaceae > Chloroflexus > uncultured Chloroflexus sp. Next base: position 112,875 of record NZ_CALLJH010000028.1, on the reverse strand, counting down.
CTCCCTCAGCGGGGTGTTGAGAGGGGAGCTGCCAAACGTTACGAGCAACAACTATGACTGGCGCTTCGCATCCTACAGCCGCAAACCAATCACTCCCGCTCGGCGACTGGCTGGCGTTTGGCGATGCACTGCGCGCCGATGACTCGCCGGAAGGTTTGCTTGGCGAAGTGGTGGAGACGCTGCGGCGAATTGTTGGCAGTCCTTGCGTCTATGCGCGGCTGCGCGATGATGAAAGTGATACACTGCACGCCGTCGCCTTCGCCGGCGTCGCTCTACAGTTTGCCGAACAGTTACAGGCCGCGCCGGTTGAGCCAGTGCTGTACCAGCCCTTGTTGCGGCCCGAATACCGGCTCAGTTATTCGTACCTCGTTCCGGCTGAGGCCTTGCCTGCCAGTGTACCTGACACAGTAGCCATTGCGCCGGCGGCAGCGTTGCTGACGCCATTGCGGGGGCGTGGCGAGCGGCTCATCGGGGTGATCGTGATTGCGTGGCCGCAGCCGCCCGATCTGGCAACGGTGCGGATGGTCGAAGCGATTGCACGCCAAGCGGCGCTGGCGGTGGAAAACGTGCGGCTGGCTGAGCGCAGCGCTCGTCTGTTGGCGAAAGAGCAACTATTGGCCGAATTGGGGCGCGCTGTCGGCGCGACCCTTGATCTTGAGGTCATCTTGCGCCAGACCGTTGATCGATTGGCTGCGGCGTTCGGCGGCGGTGTAGTGGCGCTGCTCAATGAAACCAACGACCTGCTCGTCGCTGCGGCATCGCCATCGTTGGCAGACATGGTTGGCCAACGATTGCCATTGCTCGATGGAATGTTGGCATGGGTAGCGCAGAGCGGCCAACCGTTCGTGATTGACGATTGCCGGACAGCCACACGCGAGGCGTTGATGTTCGGGCCAGAGGTGGCCTCGTGCGTGATTGCGCCATTGCGTAGTGGCGGCAGGGTCATCGGCGTCCTGAGTGTGGTAAGCCGCCGCGCCGGTGCATTTAGCGATGAAGATGTCGATCTGCTCGAAGCGATTGCCGCGCAGGTCAGCGGGCCAATTGTCAGCGCCCAGCTCTACGCCGAGTCGCAGCAGTTGGCGGCGCAAGTGCAGCGCCGCGCCGACCAATTGGCGGTGCTGAATTCGATTGCACGCATCGTCACCGCTACACTCGATCTGCGCGAATCGTTACCGCTGGCTACCCAGCGTATTCAGCAAGGTTTTGGCTACCCGCAAGTCGATCTGTTCTTGCTTGAAGATGATGCCAGCGAGTTGGTGCTCGTTGCTTCCGCCGGCCAGTATGCGCCCTCGCGGGTGGGCTATCGCCAACACATCAATCTCGGTTTGGTGGGGCGGGCTGCGCGCAGCGGGCGCATTGTGCGCGCCGAAGATGTGGCCAGCGAAGCCGATTATCTCGGTTTGAGCGAGCGGCTCGATATTCGTTCAGAGTTGTGTGTGCCCTTGATCGCTAATGGAAAAACCTTAGGAGTTCTAAATATCGAATCGCCGCAACCGGCTGGCTTGACCGCTGAGGATGCAGCGGTGCTCGAAACGGTGGCCGATATGCTGGCTGGTGCAGTTGAGAATGGCCGGCTGTACCAACGCGCTCAACAGGCGGCGGCGCTCGAAGAGCGCAACCGTTTGGCCCGCGAGTTGCACGATAGCGTCAGCCAGCAACTCTTTAGCATGACTCTGACGGCTCAAGCAGCCCGCGCCCAGTTTGAGCGGAATCCGGCCCGCGTGCCAGCTTTGCTCGACCGGCTGCAAGAGACGGCTACTGCTGCGTTGGCCGAAATGCGCGCGCTCATTTTTCAATTGCGCCCGCCAGCGTTGCGCGATCAGGGGTTGGTAGCCGCTATTCAACAACATGCCCAGCATTTGGCCCATCGCGAAGGACTACGGATCGAGCTGAACGTGATCGGCGATGAGCGCTATGCTCGTGGTATGGAACAGCCGCTGTTTCGGATTGTGCAAGAAGCGCTCAACAATATCGTCAAACACGCCGCGGCCCGTAATGTCCAGATTCACCTCGAATTTACTGCCGATCAGGTGCGCATTCGTGTGATCGATGACGGGCAAGGCTTCGACCCCGCCGCGCGACCTTCGGGTGAAGGTCGCCATCTCGGTTTGCTCAGCATGCGCGAACGGGCTGCCGAACTTGGCGGTACTTTCGCTGTCTATTCGCATCCCGGTGCGGGCGCTGAGATCGAGGTGGTGGTACCGCTACGCGGGCGGAATGCGGGGAGTGAGTAGGGAGTGGGAGGAGGGGATGGTACGTTTCAGAATCGGGAAGCTCCCTCTTCCCCCGCGTGCGAACGAAGAGGGGGGGTAAGGGTCAAGTATCTAGAGACTACCCGATATTAGGTCATACCAAGCAATACGTGGTCGGCGCAAGCTGATGGTACATGGCGCCGCCATTCCTTAGCTTATTCATTCCGCAGGAGGCCGGCTGATGGAACAAATAACCGTGCTGTTGATTGATGATCATCGCGTCGTGCGTCAAGGCTTGCGCGATTTCCTCGAACTGCAACCCGACATCGAGGTGGTCGGCGAAGCGGGCAGCGGTGAAGAGGGGGTGGAACTAGCCCGCGAGCTCTTGCCCGATGTTGTGCTGATGGATTTAGTCATGCCCGGCATTGATGGCGTCGAGACCACCCGCCGGCTCAAAGCGGTCAGTCCCTCGTCTCAGGTAATAGTACTGACCAGCTTTGCCGACGATGATAAAGTGTTTCCGGCGATCAAAGCCGGCGCTATCTCGTACCTGCTCAAAGATATTTCACCGGAAGAGCTGGCCCATGCCGTCCGTGCCGCCTGCCGCGGCGAAGCCGTCTTGCATCCCGATGTCGCGGCCAAGTTAATGCAAGAGTTCAACACACCGCGCCCCAACGAAGCGCCGGTCGAGCAACTAACCCCACGCGAGATGGATGTGTTGCGGTTAGTCGCTAAGGGCATGTCAAACAAGGAGATTGCCGATACACTGATCGTCTCGGAAAAGACGGTTAAAACCCACATCAGCAACATTCTCTCAAAGCTCCACTTAGCTGATCGCACACAAGTGGCGATTTATGCCTTACGCAAGCGGCTTGTGCCGATTGATGAGGAGTAAGCCATAAGGACAACCCTATGATGAACGCACGGATTGTTTTGCTCGGCACTGGCACCGGCTTGCCCGATCCCGATCGCGCTTATACCCATCTAGTTTGGGACGGGCCGGGAGGGTCGTTGCTGGTTGATGTTGGCGGCGAGAGCTACCGCCGTTTATTGGCGGCGGGGATTGACCCGCAAACCTTACAGGGTGTCATTCTCACCCACAGCCACTGCGATCACGTCAATGGTCTGCCGGCGTTACTATTCAGCCTGCGTTTAGGCGGGCGCACCGAGCCGCTGCCGGTCTACGGCCTCGCGCCAACCCTCGAACTAGCGCGTGAGTACGTGCTAGCAGCAGGTTTGGAAGAATGGGCGGATCTGGCGGAATGGCGACCGATCGCCGCTAGCGACCGGCTGCTTCTGACGGATGGTTTAGAGATAGCGACGGCGTTAACCGCGCATAGCCGGCCATGCATTGCCCTGCGTTTTACCGTGCCATCGTTGCCGGCGGTGTGCTACTCGGCTGATACCGAGCCATGCCCAGCAGTGACCGAACTGGCCACCGGTGCGCATCTCCTGATTCACGAGGCGACGGTTGCTGAGCCGTTGGCCGGTCACACCACCCCGCGTCAAGCCGGTGCGGTAGCCGCTGCCGCCGGAGTGCGCCAACTGGTGTTGGTGCATTTCAGTCCGCGCTGGACAATGCCGGTCGCGCAGGCGTTGGCCGAGGTGGCCGCAGGCGGCTTCAGGGGCGTAGCGCAGGTTGGTCACGATTTACAATCGTTCCCATTGTAGCACCGCACGGCCGTGCGGCTCCCGCCGATGCCGACGCGCGAAATTGATGACCGGTTGCGCATCCGACTGGTTCAACGCCAAAGCGGATTCAGAGGCGCAGCGTAGGTTGGTCACCGCCATATCGCTTGATCCTGTGCAACCCTGACACAATTTGCACACTCTGGCAAATCATGGTATCATTCTCCCAATCCGAACGACATGAAGTCAATGTAGCGCAACGATGCCGCGTGGGGCCAGTTCGCCTCATTTCCAAAGGGACCGCACGGTTCGCAGCGCCGGAAGGTCCGGCGTGAGCGCGCAACCGTATCAGATTGTATAGGAGAGGACATGCGTAAACACATCACCCTAGTTCTGGCCGGTTTGCTTAGCTTGATATTGGCTGCCTGCGGCGGCCAAGCTCAGCAGTCGCCCACCACAGCGCCGGCCCAACCGGCCACCACGGCTCCTGAGCAGCCGACTGCTGCACCGGCGCCGACCGCTGCACCTGCTGCGACCGCAGCGCCTGCCGGCGGCACGCCTGCCCAACCCGCAGCCGGCGGTCAGATTGAGCGGATTCTGGCCCGTGGCACGCTGATCTGCGGTGTCAACAATAATCCGCTGCCCGGCTTCGCCACCGTCGATACGGCTGGTGTCCGCCGTGGTTTCGATGTCGATTTCTGCCGCGCAATTGCTGCGGCGTTGTTCGACGATCCGGACAAGGTTGAGTATCGTCCGCTTAGCGCCCAAGAGCGCTTTACCGCCTTGCAGACCGGCGAAATTGATGTGCTGATCCGCAATAGTACGTGGACGTTGGGCCGCGATGGCAATCTTGGCCTCGACTGGGCGCCGACGACGTTCTACGACGGCCAAGGCATGATGGTGCGCAAAGACAGCGGCATCGAGACGCTGGAGGATATGGACGGTGCGACTATTTGTGTCCAGACTGGCACTACCACCGAATTGAACTTGGCCGACCAGTTCCGCGCCCGTGGTCTCACCTTTACGCCGGTGGTCTTCCCAGATGGCGACTCGACCCGCGCTGCGTATGATGCCGGCCAGTGTGATGGTTTCACTACCGACAAGTCGGGCTTGATTTCGAGCTTGACTTTGCTTAGCAACCCGGCTGATCACAAGATTCTTGAAGTGACAATGTCGAAGGAACCGCTTGGCCCAGCCGTCCGGCAGGGTGATGCGCAGTGGTTCGACGCCGTGCGCTGGATTGTGTTTGCGACCTTCCAAGCTGAGGAATATGGCATTACGTCGCAAAATGTGAATGATTTTCTCAGTAGCGACGTACCTGAGATCCGCCGCTTCCTTGGCATTGAAGGCGATCTGGCTAAGGGCATTGGTTTGTCGAACGACTTTGCAGTGCGCATTATTCGCCACGTGGGTAATTACGCCGAGATCTACGATCGCAACCTCGGCCCCGATACGCCCTTCAACCTGCCGCGTGGTCTGAATGCGCTCTACACCGAAGGCGGTCTGCTCTACTCGCCGCCCTTCCGCTAGGCATCGAACGGCTAGCTTATGGCGGATAGGTTCGCTTGGGGGTGAATTGGAGGGGCGACGCAACACGTCGCCCCTTTAATAAAAAAAAGATGTTGCATTGCAACGCCGCGCAAAACAGCGGCTGCTGGCTGATGATGAGGCGTGATCATCTCTCGCGATGGTCAGCGTTGACCGTACTACTGTGTTGTAAATCAAGATGATTGAGACAATTTGGGAGAGGTTATTGGTTGCTTTCTACTCTACTTGGATAATTCTCATATAAGGAGTAGCCTATGGCGGCTGGTTCTCCACCACTTCCTTCCGATAAAGGAACAATTCCGTTTTATCGCGACACTCGCATTATTGCGATTATCGTGCAAATCGTCTTTGCAATCGCGGTCATAGCTTTGCTCTGGTACCTCTACTCGAACATGATGAATGGGTTGCGGCAGGCTAATCTGTTGCCGACATTCGCGTTTTTGTCGGTTCCTGCCGGCTTTCCAATCGCCGAAAGCGTGATCCCGTATGATCCCTCAATGACATACGGACGCGCGTTTGTGGTCGGGATTTTGAATACGGTGCGAGTAGCGGGTATTGGCATTGTTCTTGCAACCATCCTAGGTTTAATTCTTGGCATTGCTCGCCTCTCTGACAACTGGCTGTTGCGGAATGTGGCGCTGGTGTATGTGGAAATTGTGCGCAATGTGCCGTTGCTCTTGCAATTGATCTTCTGGTTTTCGCTGACCCGTCTGTTCCCCCGTATTCAAGAGAGTATTGATATTGGCGGCCTGCTCTATCTGCATAACCGCGGCGCGACGCTGGCATGGCCGCAGGCGGCCAACGATTTCGATACGTGGATGGTCTGGGTGTACGGCGGGATTGCGTGCGGAATCATCTATTACACGATCCGCCGCATCCAGTTTGCCCGCCGCGACCGGCCCGGCGTGGCAATGCCGCAAGCCTTCTTGATTGCCGTGGGTGTGGCCTTCATCGGGTTCTTTACGACCTATTTCGTCTACGGCGCATGGCCGGTGAGCCTCTCCATCCCCGAATTGCAGCGGTTTAATTTCGTAGGAGGCATTACCGTCACCAATAGTTTTGCCGCTCTTTTGGTTGGCTTGGTGATCTACACCGCTGTGTTTATCGGCGAGATTGTGCGCAGCGGTATTTTGGCAGTTAGTAAAGGTCAGCGTGAAGCGGCGCGCGCGCTAGGATTAACCCCCGGCCAGACGATGCGGTTGGTGATTCTGCCCCAAGCGCTGCGCGTGATTATCCCGCCGCTCACGAGCCAATATCTGAACCTGACCAAGAACAGCAGCTTGGCAGTGGCTATCGCCTATCCTGACTTGTTCTACGTAGCGAGCACGATAAATAATCAGACCGGCCAAGCTGTTCCGGTGATCTTGATGTTGATGGCGAGTTACCTCTCGGTCAGCCTGCTGACGTCGCTGTTTATGAATTGGTACAACCGCCGCATTCAACTCGTTGAGCGCTAAGGAGACGCCTGTGGCAACCGAAGTTAGTCGCCCAACTTCCCGTCGCGCGCCGCGCCAGCAGATCGGTTTGATTGAGTGGTTGCGCACAAATCTCTTTTCGACGTGGTACAACGTCATTATCACAGTGGTGTTGCTCTATATCATCGTGCAGACGGTGACGAGCTTTGTTTCGTGGATGGTGACTGCTCCCGGCTGGCCAGCGGCGTTTACCAATATCAAGCTGTTGCTAACGTGGACGTACCCGGTTGATCAGCTTTGGCGTCCACAGGCGGCAATGGCATTGGTGATGTTGTTGCTTGGTCTGAGTTCAGGTTTGTGGGGCGGTATCGTGCGCATGGTGGCGTTAGGTGCCGCAGCGATCAGTGTTGGTCTCGGTGTTGTCGCGTTTACCTTCCCTGATTTGCCCGGTCAGACCTCGCTTCCCGGCTGGCTCTTCATGTTTATCTGTGCGGTATTGCTAGTTGGCGGTGATCAGGTGGCCCGTCTCATCGGGAATAAAGTGCGCTGGCCGCTGATCATCGCGTGGCTGCTGGCTTACCCGGCTGTGATATTGATCTTGCGCGGCGGCATCGGCTTGCCGGTGGTTGAGACAAAGCTGTGGGGTGGGTTGATCCTGACGCTTATTCTTGCCGTGAGCGGGATTGTGCTCTCGTTCCCACTTGGGGTGCTGCTGGCGTTGGGCCGGCGCAGCTCGTTGCCGGTTATCCGCACCTTCTGTGTACTCTATATCGAGTTAATCCGCGGGGTGCCGCTGGTAACAGTGCTCTTTATGGGTGCGCTGTTGCTGCCGCTCTTTCTTCCCGGCGGCGAGAGCATTGATGCGCTGGTGCGGGCTGTCATTGCGGTGACGCTCTTCAGCGCAGCGTATCTGGCCGAGAATGTGCGCGGCGGTTTGCAGTCGATTCCGAAAGGCCAAGTTGAGGCGGCGCGTGCGCTAGGCCTGAACGTTGTGCAGACGACGCTGCTGATTACGCTGCCGCAGGCGCTGCGCGCAGTGGTGCCGGTGCTGGTTGGCCAGTTCATTGCGCTGTTCAAGGATACGTCATTGGTGGTCATTATTGGTCTTGTCGATCTGCTCGGCGCAGCGCAGAATATCGTCGGCCAGCCTGAATGGCTGGGCATTCCCGGCGGTGTGTGGCGCGAGACGTTTCTCGTCATTGCAGCGATTTACTGGGTGTTTAGCTTTACTATGTCGCGCATTAGCAAGCGGATCGAGGATCAAATTGCGCGCAGCCGGCACTAATGCGGCTTGTTCCCTGTTTGCGAGCGAAGGATGTGATATATGAGCGGAAATGGCAGTAGCGAACCAATTATCATCTGCGAAAACGTTAATAAATGGTACGGTAATTTCCATGCCTTGAAGGATGTGAGTCTGCGGGTAAAACGCGGTGAAGTGGTTGTGATCTGCGGCCCTTCCGGCAGCGGCAAGAGCACTTTCATCCGTACCATCAATCGGCTCGAAGAACATCAGGAAGGGCGAATTATCGTTGATGGCATCGAAATGACCAACGATATTCGCAATATTGATGCCATTCGCCGTGAAGTGGGTATGGTGTTCCAGCAATTTAACCTCTTTCCCCACCTCACGGTCTTGCAGAACATTACTCTCGCCCCAATCTGGGTGCGCAAGAAGACCCGCAAAGAGGCTGAGGCGAAAGCCTTTGAGTTGCTCGAACGGGTGGGTATTCGTGAGCAGGCTCACAAATACCCCGGTCAACTATCTGGCGGCCAGCAGCAGCGGGTGGCGATTGCGCGCGCCTTGGCGATGGAACCGCGGATTATGCTATTCGACGAGCCGACCTCAGCGCTTGACCCTGAAATGGTGAAAGAGGTGCTTGATGTGATGAAGACGCTGGCCCGCAGCGGTATGACGATGCTTTGCGTGACCCACGAGATGGGGTTTGCCCGCGAAGTGGCTGACCGGATTGTCTTTATGGATCAGGGCCAGATTGTCGAGGAGGGCACTCCCGACCAATTCTTCACTAATCCGCGTAACGAACGAACGAAACTGTTCCTTAGCCAGATTTTGTGATCGGGTGGGGCGTGTATCCGTTGCCGGATAAACGCCCTGCGCTCATTCGTCGTCGTCCTCACTTTGGCGGCGGGCAATGGCAGCAGCATAGATCCCCTCAATCGCAATCGCGGCCCGTTCCCACGACAATTCGGTCACGGCCCGCGCTCGCGCTCCGGCAGCGCGCTCGGCGGCCAGCTCACGGTTGGTCAGCGCAAGCTCGAGCTGAGCGGCGAAATCTGCGGCGTTGCCCAGTTTGGCGTAGAAACCGTAAGGCCCCAGAATCTCACGGTTGACCGGTGTATCAAAGGCAACCGTCGGCAACCCCATAGCCATATAGTTGCCGATCTTGCCGTTGCCTTCGGTCAAGCTCATCTTGGGCGCGACCGCCACCTCGCCGAGGGCCAGATAGCTGTGCAAATCGCGGTAGATGATCCGACCCGGCAAGGTGACGTGATCGGCGATGCCTAAGCTGGCAGCGAGGTTGCGGTAGCTTTGTGGATCAGGGTGACCCATAATCAAAAAGTGCAGATCAGGGTGGCGCTGACACATCTGCTGGGCCACTTCAAGCAGCAGATTGGTGCCTTGGTAGGGCGCTAGCAGCCCAATATACACAACGATCCGGCGATCAGGCGGAATACCCAATTGCGCGCGCAGTTCGGCGCGCTGGGCGGCCCATGCCGGCGAGCCGTCGTAGGGGCGAAAACGTTCGGTATCTACGCCATCAGCAATCGTAAAGAGGCGTTCTTCCGGCACCGAGCGGTCGCGGCGCAGTAGATTGGCCGCGTTATGGGTTGAGGTCATGACCGCATCGGCGGCACGGTTGAGCATCCGTTCGAGCCGGGCCAATGGCACAAACAGCGGGTTGGTGCGCCGGATGAAGCCGTGGTCGAGCATTTCGCTGGTCATACTGCCTTGATAGTCGAGGATCAAGGGCCGGTTGAGTAAGCGTTGTAGCGGTAACCCGATCGCAGCGGCTTCGTGGGTGTGGGCATGAATGATGTCAGGGCGAATGCGTAAGGCGGTGCGCAAGGCGCGCCACCCCAACCCTACGTCGAGGTAGAGCTTGTGGCGTGATGAACCGACGACAGCGCGCTTGATCCACGGCACATCCCATGAGCGATAGATGGTGATACCCGGAATGTCATCACCGTTGTGGTACGTGACCAGCACAATCCGGTGACCGCGTCGTTGCAAAGCGCGGATCTCTTCCAAAATCCGCACGTGGTTGCCGTAGTCGGAAAAGAAGCTGGTCGAGGCAATCATTAAAATGGTGTACGGCATAGCAGTACGTGGCGCTAGCCAAGAATAGCCGCTTACCGGGCGGCGTCGGCGCGACGTTGCACGGCAAGGTGCAACGGTGGCCCGGCTGGCGGTATTGTGCCAGCCAGAATCGCTTCATAGTGGAGTTCGGGATACGGTAGCCCTAATTGGCCGATCCATTCTTCGGGCAATGGGTCGGGATCAAAGACGAGATGAACGACGCCGCGCTCGCCGTAGAAGGTGGTTTCGACGGCTTCAAACCGCTCTTCGCAAACGGTGTCGCCGTCGTACAAGCCGCGCGCCCAACTGACGCCATTGCCGCCGACTTCAATCCAGACACTACGGGTATGCAGCCGGACCGCCAAGGCGCGGGCAAGATTCCGGTCGGCAAAATAGCGGGGATCTTCCCAGATTGCGACCCACCCTTGGGTGGCGGGCGCAATGAAAAAGTGGCGGGAGGTTTTATCAGGTATCATAATAATGCCGCTAATCGCATGCGGCGGGAGGTCAACCGTAATCCATCCCTGTTCGGCAAGAATAGCGGCCAGCGCTGTCGCAACGGCAGCGTTATCATGATGGGCAACGTAAATCGCGGCGCTGTTGTTCATCATCGGCGCTATTGTATGTCAGCCATCGTTCTTGTGCAAATGGAGTACATTGATGAATCTGGCCGAATTACGCAAGGAATACACGCAACGCGGCTTATCGGAAAGCGAAGCGGACACTGACCCGATTGCTCAGTTTACCTGCTGGCTGCGCGAGGCGGCTGAAGCTGGCCTTATCGAACCAAACGCGATGACGCTGGCGACCATTGATCCCGATGGGCGACCCTCGGCGCGGATGGTCTTGCTCAAAGGGATTGATGAGCGTGGCTTCGTCTTTTTCACCAATTACGAGAGCCGCAAAGGGCGGGCGTTAGCGGCGCATCCGGCGGTGGCATTGGTCTTTTACTGGCCGGAACTCGAACGGCAAGTGCGGGTTGAAGGCTACGCCGAGCAAATCAGCGCTGAGGAATCGGATGCCTACTACGCTACTCGTCCGCTCGAAAGTCGGATCGGGGCGTGGGCCTCGCCCCAGAGCAGGCCCATTGCCAACCGCGCCGAACTCGAACAGCGCGTTGCCGAGGTGACAGCTCGGTTTGCCGCGCAAGAACCGCCGCGCCCGCCCTTTTGGGGCGGGTATCGGGTGATCCCCGATCGGATTGAGTTTTGGCAAGGGCGGCCATCGCGTCTGCACGACCGGCTCTGTTATACGCGCACCCCTGCCGGTTGGCAGCGTGAGCGGCTTGCGCCATAATTAGCCGTTGCCCCGACTGGCAGTATCGTTTATAATGGCAACAACGATTTCCCGATCATGATCGGGCAGTCTTCCGGCCTCTTACGTACAAATGCTTGTAGATACAGGTGGCCGGCTATGTGGAGGAGGATCGCGCGCATGTTTGGTACTAATCGCAAATCCGCTCAACCGCAACCAATGGTCAATGGCCGGCCAGAGACGGTGATCGGAGCCAATACTCGCTTTGTCGGCACGCTCAATGCCGAGGGTAATGTCCGCATCGATGGCGCGGTGGAAGGCGATATTGAGGTTGTCGGCAATCTGATCATTGGTGAAACAGGGCGGGTAATTGCGACAATAAAGGCGCGGAATGTGCATGTGTCAGGCGCGGTGAAAGGCCAAATTACCGCGCTCGAACAGTTGGAAATCTCGCCGACCGGTAAGGTCTGGGGTGATATTACCACTGCTGCCTTGCATATTGAGCCGGGTGGTCTCTTCCGCGGCCAGAGCTCGATGACGACCAATATCGAAGAGCCATTGCTGTTGGAAGCGCCCCGTGAATCACGGTCATCGTCTGAGTCGTAAACGCTTGCGGTTGATTGCGCGCGGGAAAGCATAGCTTAGCGTTCCCGCGCAAACACCTTCGTATGCCACGCTCTCGCCAACCCTCGTCACCTGCAACTCTCATGATTGGCCTCCGGCGCAGTTGGGCAATGCTGCGTGGTCGGGTGCGGCGCTGGCTGGTCGCGACGTTTCCCGGTAACGGACGCACGCTAGCCTCATTGGCGCTGATTGCGATGCTGCTGATTATGACTGGCGGGATGGCGGTGAATCTAGTGAATCAATTGGTCATTGCGCGCCATCTTGAGCGTGAGTTGGCGGCTGCTAACGACCAAGTGGCCAGTTTGCAAGCGACGACGCAGGCGCTAGAGGCGCGGCTTGAGTACGAACGCTCAGATGCCGCGGCAGAAACTTGGGCGCGCGATCTGGGATTGGCCCGTGAGGGTGATGTCGTGATCGTGCCGGAACGGGCGCCGGAGGTTGCGCTGGCCACGGCTCCGGCGGCAGTGCCGTCTCCTGTCCCGTTGCCGCCGCCGCCGCCTAACTGGCAGCGTTGGTGGCAGGCATTCTTTCCCTAGAGTGATGTTTAAGAGGCCGGTTGCCGTCCCGTCTTCAATCCTCTGCAATGTCATCACGTTGTTCCAACTCGCTGATTAGCCCTTCAAGCTGATTTACGAGCGCGATTTCGAGAATGGCGATGCGCGAGCTGCTGGCAATGGCGATGGCTTGCCAGATCAGGCTGCGCGCTGTCGCGCCATCTTGACGGTTTGCGTGCAAGAGTGCCTGTGTGCGCAGCCCTAATACCTGCCCATAGCGATCACCAATCGAGCGTGCAATGTGTAATGCCTGCTGTAATTGGCGCTCGGCTTCATCGAGCTGATTACCGGCCAGCATCATGTGACACAGCCCGATCAATGCGCGATTTTCGACGATCCAATCATTGGCCGTGCGAGCAAGCGCACTTGCCCGCTGAAAGCGCTGGTGCGCCTGTTGAAACGTGCCCATTTCAAAGAGGATCCAGCCTTGCAGTTCGTGGCTTTGCGCGGCGATATTCTCGATGGGTATGAGGCTTGCGACAGCGTGATCCGGGGTTGATTGGCGCACCAACATCGCGCAGAGCCGGTCAACCCGTTGGAGGAGGGTGAGGGCTTCCCGCTCTTCACGCTTGAGCGCTAAGCCTTGGGCCTTGATGAGCCAGATGTTGGCCTGCAACAGGCGGCTGAGCAGGGCATTGTGGTGACTGAGCCGATCGACTTGCATTTGGGCGTAGGTGAGATGCGCATCAAAGAGGTGTAATGCCCCGCTGATGAGGATGTGGCGCAGGTGTAATACTGCCGCGATGGCAGTGATATGCGGTTGATCGCGCTCGCGCAACAAGCTTTGCAAGAGCGCGAAATCTTCGCTTTGGTGCAGATGATTGCCAGTGCGATCGTTGAGCAACATCCGCAAGGCAAGGAGTTCGGCGCGGCGTTCGACATAGCCCGGTAAGCCAATGCCTTGTTCGATATAGCGTAACGCGCTGTTGAACAGAGAACGGCGCGCACTGATTAGAGCAGCTTGCTGGCAATGCTCAATGACCTCCGGCCATAGTTCGGCACGCCGCGCATGGTGGATAATGACATCGTATACAGCGAGCGGAGCTTCACGCTGGGCTAATTCGGCATAATATGCGGTCGCATACCAATGGTAAATGGCTTGATGCAGTTCGCGCCGTTGCGCAAAAAGCAGACTTGTGTAGGCGGCTTCGTGAGCAATCCCGAAACTAAAGCGGTATACCGGCTCTGGATCGGCCATCTCGGTTTCGATGAGTTGATAGCGAGCGAGCGTTTCCAAATCGTGTTGCAGTTCGGTTTCATTGATACGTGCGGGGTGGATGTGATGTAGCAAGCGGAATGGGAAACTACGCCCAATCACCGCAGCAACTTTGAAAGTCAGACGGGTGCGTTCGTCCATTTGATCGATCCGAGCTTGCACAATGCCAATCGCCGAGCTGGAGAGTTGGACGTGCGGAAGCGGGCCGAGCAGGCGCGCCTCATCGTGTTCAATCGCAATCAGTCCCTTTTGCAATAAGAGTCGCACATATTCTTTGATGAAGAGCGGTTGTCCGGCTGCATATCGTTCGAGATACTGAAGAAGACGAGGGTCAATTGTGCGTACCCCGATCAGTTCGCAAATGAGATTTGCCCGGTCGGCGACCGGCAGCCGCTCGAGCAGATGATAGGTTGTAAACGGGAGTTGGCGCAATGATTGGACGAACGGCACGAGATGTTCCGGCAAGGGGCGATATGAGAGTGCGACTAACAACGGTAAATGCGGCGTCAGTGTGTCGATAATCTTTTGGAGCAACCGTAACGATTCAGGATCGGCCCAATGGACATCCTCAAGTATGATCAAGATGGGTTCGCGTTTCAGCCGGTTTAACAGTAGTTCGACCACTAATGGGGCAAGGTCGATCAGCTTTGCCGGCGGTGGAAATCCTTCCACGTCGAGGAGCCGTGTTAGCGCGGCTACTTGATGGGGCAAGGCCGTTGGCAGATCGATCAATGCCTGTTGCAAGCGCACGCGGCGCACATGCATTGGCGCATGATCGTCAATGTCGCATAAATCGCCAACAATCGCACGCCAAGGGTGGAGGGGGCGTTCTTGAGTGCCGCTGTGGCATTCGCCCCGAAAGCCGTGACGCCCTCGCTTGAGCCATTCCAAACTAAGGTAGTACAACAGTGTTGATTTGCCAATACCTGTCTCGCCCTCGATAAGCAAGATATTGCTGTGATAGCTTGATCGATCAATAATCTGATCGATCATCAGACGTTCTTGGGCACGTCCGATCAGGGTGATATGACTGGGCAAGGCGGCACGCAACGCATGCGAACCGCGTTCGTCAGTGCGTATGCGATCGGAAAGCACTGTGGCCGCGGGAATATTGCGATCGTACCCCTTGATACTCATCAGTTGCGGCGGGCTGGTGCGGTAGCGGCCAACCGTGTCTTGCCGCACCCGCCCTGAAACCAAAATCTCCCCATGGGCGGCATGTTCCATGAAATGCGCGGCAAGATTCATATCTTCGCCTTGCGCGGTGTATACGCGGCGGAGCCGGCTGCCGACTTCACCCACGAAGAGGGAACCAACAGTGATGCCCGCTTTCCGAATCACCCCCCGGTCGCGCAGCTCAAGCGCGCAGCCGATTGCGCGGCTAGTATCATCGCCGTGCGCAACCGGTGCGCCAAAGAGAAAGACCATAACGGCGCCTTTGTTCCCAACCTCAATCTCGTTCAACCATCCGCCCCACCGCATCGCAACTGATTGCGCTTGCATCACTAATGGTTGCAGTTCGATCGGGTTTTCAGGCAGATCAAAGGCGGCAAAGACCGGAACGCACCAGCGATATTCGGCCACGAGTGTGTTGAGGCGGAGGCGGCGGGCAAAGCTCGGTGGCAGAAAGTGTTCCCACGTCAAGATGGGTGCATCAATTGGCGGTTGATACTCGACCACTGGTGCAGGCTGGCTATTCATTATGAGCAATTTCACCTCGCCCGGTTGCGCTTGTTGTTCGGCCAGACTCGCTGCGTTGATCGGTTGGCCGATCAAGACGGGATGGATGCCTTGATTCGGGATGCCTACCAAGGCGAGATGGACTGGTCCAACGCTCACCCCAACGCGCAATTCGAGATTATACGGTCCGGCAGGCGTTATGATTGGATTAAGGGCGGCGATAGCGTTATGCAACGCATACCCACAGTGAATAGCGAGTGCGGGATCATTGATGTTGGGCCACCACGCGGTGAAGGCGTCGCCAGCGATGTGGATTACGTCACCGCCATTGGCGGCAATGGTTGCAATCATGGTCTCGAAGTAGTTGCGCAAAATGTTATGCAGCCGCTCGGCTCCGTCAGGGAGGGTGGCAAAGATTGCAGTTAAGTGGGTAAATCCGCTCAAATCAGTGTACAGAATGGTTGCGTGGTAGGTTTGTACTTGCCCCGGACGGAGCAGGCCGGCACCAAGCGCATCGCGCAGGGCTGCGGGTACGTAAGGCCGAAAGAGTTGACTGGAGGTTTGCTGTTCCATTGGTAGGGGTAGCTTGTTGGTTGTTCAACTCTATTGTACCCTGACTCAGGCGGCGAAAATCGGTATGGTATACTGTCAAACGATGGTTGATGTCATTTCTAGCAACCATCGGTGGCAAAAGCTGATTCTTCGCCGCGTCGCGCAAATGCTGGTTACGGTCTGTGAAGCCCGTTTCCCAATATGTTCGTATCCTTTCCCATCTAGCCCGAACAGTGGCAGATTCTCGATGGGAAGATGATGAGCGTTGAGTAAAGAACGTTATTCACAGTCTGGTTTGGATGAGAAAGAAAGGCTATCTGTGAGTCCTGAACGATTGCAAAAAGTGTTGGCTAGCGCCGGCATCGCTTCACGACGCGATTGTGAAGAATTGATCGCTGCGGGACGGGTGATGGTAAATGGCCGGGTGGTCACTGTACCCGGTACGCGTGTTGATCTTGAGCACGACGAGGTGTTGGTTGATGGTCAGCCACTGCGGATGCCGGCCAAGCGCACCTATATTATGCTTCATAAACCGGCCGGAGTGGTTTCAACGGCGGAAGACACCCACGGTCGTCCAACAGTTGTCGATCTCGTTGATGTGCCGGCGCGTGTCTTTCCAGTTGGCCGACTCGATCTCGATAGTGAAGGGTTGATTCTCCTCACTGATGATGGCGAACTAGCCCATGCTCTGACCCATCCGAGCTTTGAGGTTGAAAAAGAGTATCGGGTGTTGTTAGATCGGGCATTAACGCCTGATGCGCTGCGGAGTTGGCGGAATGGCGTGTTGCTCGATGGCGAGATGACGGCGCCAGCGTGGGTTGAGTTGATTGGTACGGTGCCGGAGGGGGTCTGGGTGCGGATTGTGTTGCGCGAGGGGCGTAAACGCCAGATTCGCGCGGTAGCGAAGCTCTTGGGCTATGAGGTGCTGCGCCTGATCCGGGTGCGTGAAGGCGAGTTGGAGCTCGGTGATTTGCCACCGCGCGCATGGCGGCATCTAACCGACGAAGAGGTCGCTGCGCTCCGCGCCCACATTCCTACACGCTGGTCGGTGCCGGAACGGTCTAGGGAGTCTGTGCCGGCGGCGTGGCGTGGGAGTGGATCGGCAGAGGCAGTGCGCGAATCACCAGTTGCATCAGAACGTGCCCCACGTGCGCAACGGGTAGAGCGGTCTGTGCCCCGCGAGCGTAGTGAGGAGCGCCCGCCGCGCAGTCGGAGTGACGAGCGGGGGTCGGGGCGGGGATGGCGTGAGGAGCGCCCGCCGCGCAGCCGGAGTGACGAGCGAGGGGCGGGGCGGGGTGGTAATCAAGCACGCCGTGAACCGCCATCCCGGCGTAGCTCAAATACCGACCAGTCATCCCAGCGTCGTTCGGAACGAACGGATCAATCGACACCCGATAGTCGCCGGCGTGATCCACGGCCTCGCCGTTATGACGATCAAGAATAGCTTCTATCAATACAAACTCTAGATCATATGCTCTAATCTGCTTGACAATGGTTGGGATAGTGGTATAAATTGAGCGTTGCAATTTTGTGATAGATACCACAAGGAAGGAACAGAGCAATGAAAATCTGGTTGCGTATGATGGCGTTCGCCGTTCTAGCTGCGCTTGCAATGGTGTTAGTCGCCTGTGGCGGCGGTGGGAACAGTGGCGGTTCGAGCGGTGGCGGTCAGAGCAGCGGGCCGGTCACGTTAGAGATCGGCTCGAAAGGTGAAGAATTGGCGTATGATAAGACCGAGTTGCGGGTTGCTGCTGGCCAGACGGTGACGCTGCGCTTCAAGAACAACTCAGCGGTGCAGCAGCACAACTGGATCTTGGTCAAGGGTGGCGATGCTGAAGCGGCAGCGATTGTCAATGCCGGTCTGACGGCTGGCCCGGCAGCAAACTACTTGCCGGCTGACAAGAGCAATGTTCTAGCTGAGTCGCCGCTGGCCAATGGCAATGAGACGGTGGAAGTCACCTTTACTGCGCCAGCAGCTGGCACCTATATCTACATCTGTACGGTACCCGGCCATTATCCACTGATGCAAGGTAAGCTGATTGTCACCAATTAATTTGGTCATCGTAGCAGACAATGACAAGGGGCGACGTTTTTGTCGCCCCTTGCTTCATTTCACAAAGGAATTGTTGCTGATCTACGCGGTGACTGCACGCTGATTTGGCTCTGCTGTGCGGTAAAGGCGTACCATTAAGTTCAAGAGGTGCTGTTCCACTTCAGTGGCTACTACTCGTTCGGATGGAGAGAGCGGTAACCGGCCAAGCTCCTCAAAATACCAGCGGATCATCGCTGTCGTATGTTCATATGACACTCCCCAGCGTGGCAAGACGCCACGGGCCCAGCGCAATTCGGTTTCAGCAATTTCAAGGGCGTCAAACAAGAGCATTGCCCGGATCAAATCGCTGAGAGGGCGCACAGCTACTTCTGCCATACGTTCGATTGGGCCGTAGTTTTCTTCTAAGCGCAAGGTGTGCGTCAGTTCGGGAAATGCGCGTAACAGCCGGGCGGCAACACGCTCAGCGATAGTTTGCCGATGATCATCAACGCGGCGGGCAAGTTGGGTGGCAGCGATCTCATCCATACGTGCCATCCTTCCTCTCTATGCCACTTTATTATAGCACGCCGCTCTTAAGGCCGGCTCTGTGCATAAGGCATGAATTACATGGAAATTCTTCGTGCAAATCTTAGCAACTAAACCACGATTGCGCTACGCGCACTACAGCGCGCAACCGGGGACGTTGGATGCGCTCAATGGCTTCCGCTAACGGCACCCACTCGGCGGCAATGATTTGCTCACTCCCTCCGGTTGGCCGAGCGCAACCTTTGATCGCGCGCAGCAAATAGTAATCAACCAGCTTGCGCTGCGTTCCTCGCGGCCCATTGATCAGGTAATCAGTCCTGCCAATCAGATCAATGACTTCCGCGATAACGTGGGTCTCTTCATACACCTCGCGCACTATCGCCTTGCGCGGTGGTTCGTTTACTTTAAGTTTGCCCTTTGGGAGTGACCAAAAACCTTTACGCTTCCGAATCAACAAGATTTCAATTGTTTGATCAGGTTGCGACCGGAACACGACGGCGCCAACGCCATATACCGTTTTCATGACCGTTACGCTTTCTGAAGCAATGAGCCAGTAGTTGTGTCGCTAGAAGGCTGCCATGGGTTTGCATGTTGTTATGTTCTATCGTACCGCATAGAGGCGTATCGTGTGGTTGATTTGTGACCAAGATAAGGAATACAGTAGTTACAGATGATAAGCTTGGGCGTTCACTACATGAAGAAAGGCGTAGCAAAGCTACGCCTTGACGGAGGATGGGCAGTCGGACAGAGGTCGTTCAGCTCACTGTCGCGGGTTGTTGGCGCAGCAAGGCCACAATGTCGTCTTCGATCATTGACGGCAGATCGGTCGGCGCGTAGCGCCGGCGCGGCTTGCCGTTGCGGTCAACCAGAAATTTGGTGAAGTTCCATTTGATCGCGGTGCTGCCAAACAATCCCGGTTGTTGAGTTTTGAGATAGGTGAAGAGCGGATGCTCATGAGGGCCGTTCACGTCAACCTTCGCGAAGAGCGGAAAGGTGACCTGATACGTCCGCTCGCAGAATTGGGCAATCGATTCATTGTTGCCCGGCTCTTGCATAAATTGGTTGCTGGGAAAACCGAGCACGCTGAAACCTTGATCGCGATAGCGGCGGTAGAGTTGCTCAAGGCCAGCGTATTGCGGCGATAACCCACACATGCTCGCGACATTGACGATCAGCAGCACTTGACCGCGATAGTCGGCCAGCGACTGCATCGTGCCATCGATCCGTTGGGCCGTGAATTGGTATATTGACATAATATTGCTCCTTGCAGGGTATGTGCAAATTGTATACAAGGGTATTATCCCACAAATAATACTACTGGCAAGGTAAAATAATTGCGGGGTTGTAGTTGTTGCGACAAATTATCTGCTAGCGATAGATGGTGCAACAGTTGGCACGCCTCCGCCCTGCGGATTGCCATCTCTGCGCACAAGCGTGTGCGCGTAGAGAGGTGATAGGTCAAAGCGCATAGCGCGCTTTGACAACGACGAATAAAGATGATATATTGTCTCATATGTCTTGTTGCTGTGTTCACCGGTAGGTTGCGATGCCACTGTACGTCTATGAGTGCCCTGAATGCGAGATAGAGTTAGAGGAGCTGCGCCCGATGTGGCGCGCTGATGATCCGGTCGAGTGTCCGGTTTGCCACGGGCTTTGCTTGCGCGTCACCAGCACGTGTTATGTCCGGCGCGCGCCAGAACCGATCTACGCGACCCCGGCTCACGTGGCACAGGTGAGGCACGGTCTCGATTGCCCTTGCTGCCGGCCTCGCCGGCGTGGGTAAGGAGAACCCGCATGGAAATGTCTGCCCATCCAGTTCCAGTGACGATTCTGACCGGTTTCCTTGGCTCTGGCAAAACCACCTTGCTCAACCGGATTCTGCACGCCGATCACGGTTTGCGCACGGCGGTGCTGGTGAATGATTTTGGCGCGATCAATATTGATGCCCAGTTGGTGGTTGGGCTTGAAGGCGATACGATTGCGCTGGCCAACGGTTGTATTTGCTGCACCATCCGCGATGATCTGCTGCGCGCGGCATTGCAACTCTTAGATCGGCCAGTACCGCCGGAGTATCTTATTATTGAGGCGAGCGGGGTGAGTGATCCATGGGCCGTGGCCGATACGTTTCTCATGCCTGAACTGCGCCCATATTTCCGTCTCGATAGCGTGATCACGGTTGTTGACGCCGATTATGTGCGCCAGCAGCCGGACTATGAGGCGCTGATTGTCGAACAGATTAGTGCTGCTGATATAGTTGTACTCAACAAAGTTGACTTGGTTACGCCTGATCAACTGGTCAGCATCGAAGAGTGGGTGCGCCGGATCGTGCCACAGGCGCGAATCTTGCCGGCGACGTATGGTGACGTACCGTTGTCGCTTGTGCTAGATGTAGGCCGCTTTCAGCAGCGCGCAGCGCTACACTTTGTTGCTGTCACCAATCAGAGCGAAGAGCATGATCCTGCGGCAGATGATCATAGCGAACACCACCACCATGACCACGGCGCCGAATTCGCCACGTGGCATTACGTCTGTGACCGTCCGTTTACGCTCAATGCGTTTCGACGAACCATTCTCAACTTACCGCCGGCCATTTTCCGCGCTAAAGGGGTGGTCTATCTGGTCGAAGTTCCCCAGCGGCGCGCCGTCTTGCAGGTGGTAGGGACGCGGGTGCATGTGACGGTGAGTGAGCCGTGGGGTGACCAGTCGCCTCAGACTCAGATGGTGTTTATTGGTGTGCCGGGAGCGATGGATGAAACCGCGCTGCGCGCTGCCTTCGATCAGTGTTTGCATCAGCCGGATCAGCCGGTCATGGAAGCGATAGCCGCTTCACAAGCGTGGCAGCGTCCGGTGGGATCGTGAAGAGCGGGCCAATGACGGAGCGCAGCGTCATTTTTATGTTATACTACAAATCTTGTTGGATCCGTCGCTCGTTGCGCAGGAAGTCATGTATCGCCAGTATTCGTTCTGTTCATTCTGCGGCCATCCGTTTGCCGAACATCAGTCATGGCCCCGCATTTGCTCGCATTGTGGCAGCACAACCTATCGCAATCCCTTGCCAGTGGTCTTGTTGTTGCAGCCAGTTGATGATGGACTCTTGCTGATCCGGCGGGCGGCGCATCCGCGCCGGGGGCAGTTGGCGTTACCCGGCGGTTTTATCGAGATGGGAGAGCGTTGGCAAGACGCAGCCGCCCGCGAGCTGTACGAAGAGGCTGGGATAGAGATTGATCCGGCGTTGGTCAGCGATTTTGCTGCGCGCAGCACTCCCGATGGCTATCTGCTCGTGTTTGGGATCGGGCCGCAACTGCGCAGCGAGGATCTACCAGTCTTTCTCCCCAATAGCGAAGCTGCTGATCGGGTCATTATCACTGCGCCGGCTGAGCTAGCCTTTCCACTGCATACCGAGATGGTCTTGCGGTTCTTCACCCAACTGCGCCAATGGCGGCCTTTGATGTAGCGGGGACGCTGTTGGCAGCAGTTCGCGCTTCCCCATAGGCCGCGGTGGCAGGGGAAGCGCGTGGTGGTTAGATCAATCCGTACTGCATGAGGCGATCGTGATCGGTGAGGAGTGAGGAGGTTGCTTCATCGGCTATCACGCGACCGTCGCGATCACGATCACGCGCGGACATACCTCGGTGACCAGTGCCAGATCGTGGGTTGCGACGAGCATCGTTTGCGGTAGGGTACGGAGCAGGGTGCTCAATTCGCGACGGGCGCGTGGGTCAAGACCGGCGGAAGGCTCATCAAGCGCCAGCACGCTCGGCTGCATGGCCAGCACCGTCGCCAAGGCCACCCGTTTCCGCTGACCGAGGCTGAGCCGGTGGGGTGGACGCTGTTCATAGCCGGTCATCCCGACCGCCTGCAATGCCTGCCGGACACGCCGGTCAACCTCTGTCGGTGCGAGACCCATATAGCGCGGTCCAAACGCAACATCGTCACCGACGGTTGGCGAGAAGAGCTGATCATCGGGATGTTGCATGACCAATCCTACCCGTGCCCGAATCTGACCGAGATTCGATGACGTCACGGGCAGGCCGTCGACCACGATCGTGCCGCTTGATGGGCGAAGCGTCCCGTTGAGCTGAAGCAAGAGCGTGCTCTTGCCGGCTCCATTCACTCCCAGCAACGCTACCTTTTCCCCAGCAGCGATCGTCAGATCAATTCCACGGAGGGCGGGTGTCCCATCAAGATAGGAGTGCGTCTACGTGCCCCAAGATACGGTATAATGCGTGTGCTATGAGTGGACACTACACCATTCCAACTCGCATCCGGCTTACCGAGGTGCAACGCGACCAGCTTTACTGGCTGCTCCGCGAGCGCGGTATCGAGCTGGATGACTTCATGACCGAGCTGGTGAACGATTATCTGGCCGGCCAACCATTGCCGCCAGCACCGGCGCCGGTCGATCGGCAGGCGACCATTCGTGAGCAGTTGCGGCTGCGTCGCAACCAATTGCGCATGTTGCGCGCCCAACTGCATGATCCGCACAATCCGCCGCCTGACTGGTTGCGGGCGATGGTGGCTGAGTTGGAAGACGAAATTACCCGCCTTGAAGTTGAATTGCGCCGAGAAGAGTAGCATGGCCCGCCAACGTCTCGATACGCTGCTAGTCGAGCTTGGTCTGGCAGAGACGCGCGCGCGGGCGCAGGCGCTGATCATGGCCGGGCAGGTGCTGGTCAACGGCCACGTGCAGACCAAGGCCGGCACGATGGTACCTCTCGACGCCCAGATTGATGTGCGTGGCGGCTTGCCCTACGTCAGCCGCGGTGGCTTCAAGCTCGCGCATGCGCTAGATCAGTTTGGGCTTGATCCGGCAGGGTTGACAGCGATCGATGTTGGCGCTTCCACCGGCGGGTTTACCGACGTATTGTTGCAACGCGGTGCGGCGCGGGTGTTTACGGTTGATGTCGGCTATGGCATTCTCGACCACCGGCTGCGCACCGATCCACGGGTGGTTGCGCTCGAACGCACCAACATTCGCCACCTCACCGCGCTGCCTGGTGGCGTGCTGGTCGATTGCGCCGTGATCGATGTCAGCTTCATCTCGCTGCGGCTCGTCTTGCCGGCAGTACAGCGACTCATCACACCAACCGCGTGGATTGTGGCGCTGATTAAGCCGCAGTTTGAAGCCGGACCGCAACACGTGGGCAAAGGCGGTGTGGTGCGCGATCCGGCGGTGCATGCGCAGGTGATCCACGATATTCTGTCCTTTGCAACGACGCACCAGCTCAACCCTGCTGGCCTCACCCGCTCGCCGATTACCGGCCCGGCGGGGAACGTCGAATTTCTCGTCCTCTTCCATCCCCAGCGCCCGTCTATCGAACCCCAACGCGCGATCATAGCCTGTGTGGAGGGAGGCGGAGCGTCGTAGCGACACAGCGCCGCTGCATCGCTACCGTATGTCACTACGTTGCCCGTCATCTGCACACCTTTGTTTACCCAGTTTTTACCCTGAGTGAATGACTTACAACCGGCAAAATCGGGTAAAGATGTTACATTTATTGCATACGTTGACATTTCAAACAATGTCAGTGGGCATAGTATGCAAGATGTAGCACACGTCGCTGAAGTTGCCCGGATCGGGCCAAATTCGATCATCCAGACCATTGCGGCCTTGCGCGAGCAGTATGGCGCCGAGACCACCGCAGCTTGGCTGCGTCGCAGTGGGCGAGGCCATTTCCTTGAAACGATGCCCGACCACATGCTGGCCGAGAGCGAATTTGGCGCGATGATCCGTGACTTGCGCGACTGGCTAGGGATGCCGGCGGCGATGCGAGTGCTTGACCGTTCGGGCGAACTCACCGCGAACTATGTGGCGACGAACCGGGTACCGGCACTAATCAGGCTGCTCTTACCGCGCTTGCCGGTGGGGTTGGCGTTGCGTATCTTTCTTCCAGCCATTGCCAAACATGCGTGGACGTTCGCCGGCAGCGGGCAATTTGGCTATACGTTACGGCCACAATGGCAGTTGACGCTGGCCAATAGCGTGGAAGCTCGTGGAGTGCAGGCTGCCGAGCCGGTGTGCAGTTACTACCGGGCGGCGTTTGAAGGCTTGTTGCGACGGGTAGTGAGCGATCGGATCCGTGTGCGCGAGGTGGCATGCCGGGCTATGGGTGCGCCGCGCTGCACGTTTGCCGTATCACGTGAGGGGTAATCCGGGGGCGTCGATTTCGTTTGTCTTTGCGTTGTTGTAGTTCAGACTTGGTCGTCAGAAAGGAAGAGAGGCCACGCATGCGGATCATGATGATCCAGCCGAACTACCATGCCGGTGGGGCTGAAATTGCTGGGAACTGGCCGCCGAGCTGGGTCGCCTACATCGGCGGCGCATTGCGCACCGCAGGCTTCAACAACCTGCGTTTCGTCGATGCGATGACGGAAGATCTGCCCAATGAGCAATTGCGCCTGATCTTGCGCCATAATCGGCCTGATGTGGTGATGGCCACGGCGATCACGCCGATGATCTACAAGGCGCAAGAGACGTTGCAGATCGCGCGTGAAGAAGTGCCGAATGCTCGTCTCATTCTTGGCGGCATTCACCCGACCTTCATGTATGGTCAGGTCTTAACCGAGGCGCCATGGATCGACTACATTGTGCGCGGCGAGGGTGAAGAGATTATCGTCGAGCTGATGCAGTCGATTGAGGCCGGCACCGACCGGCGCGACCGGGCCAACATCAAGGGGATTGCCTACCTCGAGGACGGCAAGGTGGTGGCGACGCCGGCCCGTGATCCGATCGCCGATCTCGACAAGCTCACCCCGGATTGGAGCCTCTACGATTGGAAGCGCTATATCTACGTACCGCTCAATGTGCGGGTGGCCGTGCCCAATTTCGCCCGCGGCTGCCCCTTCACCTGCCGCTTCTGCTCGCAGTGGAAGTTCTGGCGGCGCTATCGCTCTCGCAGCCCGCAGAAGTTTGTTGATGAGATCGAGACGCTGGTGCGCGAGCATCAAATTGGCTTCTTCATTCTGGCCGATGAAGAGCCGACCATCAACCGCAAGAAGTTCACCGCGCTCTGCGAAGAGCTGGTACGGCGCAAACTGCCGGTTTACTGGGGCATTAACACCCGTGTGACCGACATTCTACGTGATGAAGCGCAGTTGCCGCTCTGGCGCGCCGCCGGGTTGGTGCATATCTCGCTCGGCACCGAGGCTGCTGCTCAGATGAACCTTGACCGCTTCCGCAAGCAGACGACGATCGAGCAGAATAAGCGCGCGATCGAGCTGATTAAGAAGCACGGCATGGTGGCCGAGGCCCAGTTCATTATGGGCATGGAGAATGAGACGCCGGAGACGATCGAAGAGACCTATCGCTACGTGCTCGACTGGAAGCCGGATATGGCCAACTGGAATATGTACACGCCGTGGCCGTTTGCCGAGCTGTTTGAAGAGCTGGGTGATAAGGTCGAGGTGCGCGACTATGCAAAGTACAACTTCGTGACGCCGATTATGAAGCCTGAGCTGATGGATCGCGAAGATGTGCTCAAGGGTGTGTTGCGCAACTATGCCCGCTTCTATATGCGCAAGGCCTTCCTTGAGTACCCGTTTATCAAGGATCCGTTCAAGCGGCGCTACATGCTCGGTTGTTTGCGCGCCTTTATGAAGACCACCGTCACTCGCCGCTTCTATGACCTTGGTCGCATCCACATGCGTGGTGCCCAGCTCGAGATCGATCTCGGCTTTGACGAGTCGCGCGTGCTGACGCCGGAGCAGATCGCGGCGATGAAGCAGCGCAAAGAGATGAATGCCGATACCACCTTCGGCGGCGCGGCTCCCGGCATCGATCCCGAAGAGATCAAGATTCAGGCCGAGAATCCGCTCAACTTGCCGTTGGAAGTGGCGGTGAACGAGAACGCTCATGCGGCGACTCCGGCCAAGCCGGCGTCATAAGTGGCGGCCCTCACCCCCTTACCCCCTCTCCCGGCGGGAGAGAGGGAGAAGGGATTGGTGAGCAAAGGCCACAACCAGACGCAACCCATGCGAGTGTTTTCGTATCTTTTGTAGCTCTTGGTGGCTACGCTTCAGCCCGGCCCTTTAGGGCCGGGCTTGGTTTACGAAGCCCGCTGCTGTAAACCGCATCTGCACCAGAGTTTATCCTTGTCCTAAGAGATCGCGCAGATCGGGGAAGGTGCTCGACCGGCGGGGTTGGGTGATCTGTTCGGCGTAGGTACTCAATTCACGAATGTGGTGCAAGATGCGCTGAATCTCTTCCTCGTTGTCGAGTTCGCGTAGGCGTTCGTTGTAACGGTGGATGCGAGCCATCACCTGTGCTTTACGCAAGATGCGAGCGCATTGTTCAGCTTCGTGGCGGTAGCGCACGTCGTCGGGCCGGCGGTTGAGCGTCGCGATCAATGCTTGGGCTTCGCTGGTGAGCGGTTCGCCAAGGGTTTCAACCCACGCCTGCAAACTCTCGGCATCGGTGGGGCGCAGTTCGAGCGGGGTGGCAAGGTAAGCGCGCCAAATCGCTTGATGCAACGGCTCTTCGAGCAGGTCTTCCAAACCGGCCCCGAACAGTTCGCCTGCCTCGCGCCAGCGGGCATTGTACTCTTCGAGCAGTTTTTCAATCGCGACATTGACGCTGGGGTAGCGCAGCGCCAGCGCCAGCAGGTAGGCTTCGGTCTTGCGACGGCGCTCGTCGAGTGGCGAGGCAGCAATCGGCGCCGGTGCGGGTGGCGGCGGGGGTGGCGGCGGGCTATTGCGGCGCGCTCGTTCGTTGCGCCGAGCCGGTTGCACTCGCGCCCGCAGCAGATCGACGATCAGCTCGCTGCGCACGCCGGTCATTTGCTCAGCGCGGGCTACGTAGACGCGCTGAGCCGCGCCGTCAAGCTCACTCAGCAGCGGGATGATCCGCTCAAGCGCCAGCCGCTGTTGGGCCGGATCGTGCATATCGAGGCCGGCGGTGTAGGCTTCGAGGTAAAAATCCATCACCGGCGCAGCTTCCTCAACCAACTGTTGCCAGAGTGCGGGGTCAGCAGCGATCACCTCGTCGGGATCGCGCCCCGCCGGCAATCTGATGATGCGAATGGTGACATCGTTTTCGAGTCGCACAATGCCTTGGGCAGTTGTCACTATCCGGCCCTCGCCCTCCTCTTCAGTAGCGGCGCGGATAGTTTCGAGACCGCGCAAGGTCGCTTTCTGGCCGGCAGCATCGGCGTCAAGCGCTAGATAAACGGCGTCGGTTAGGCGTTTGAGCTGGTTGATATGCGCTTTGCTTAACGCCGTGCCGAGCGGCGCCACTACGTTGCGGAAGCCGTGTTGATGGGCGGTAATGACATCAACGTACCCTTCAACCACGATGGCGCGATTAGTGGCGCGGATGGCGTCGCGGGCGAGGTCGAGGCCGTAGAGCACCTCGCTCTTCTTGAAGAGCGGGGTTTCCGGCGTGTTGAGATACTTGGGTTGGGCGTCACCCAATGCTCTGCCGCCAAAGCCGATTACTTCGCCGCGCGCGTTGCGGATGGGAAAGATGATGCGGTTGCGAAAGCGATCATACGGGCCACGCTCGCCGGGGATGGCGAGACCGGCGGCGATAATGTCTTCGACGCTATAGCCCTTTTTGTCGTGCAGATAGGTAAAGAGGTGGCCCCAGTCGTCGAGGCTATAGCCGATCTGAAAGGCATCAATCGCCTCTTGGTTGATGCCGCGGCGAGCGACATATTCGCGACCGGGAGCGCCGCGACTGAGGTTGAGCAGCACATAGTTGAAATAGCGAGCAGCGACGCCGTTGATCTCTAGCAGCCGCGCCCGGCGTGCGTCTTCTTGGCGTTGGGCGTCATTTTTGGGTTCGAGCCGGATGCCGGCCCGTTCAGCCAATAACTCCAAAGCCCCTTTGAAATCGAGGCCCTGTTTGCGCATTACGAAATCGAAGGCCGTGCCAGAGGCGTGGCAACCAAAGCAGTAGAAGCTCTGGGTGTCGGGGTAGACGTGGAAGGCGGGGGTGCGGCTGTTGGGATGAAATGGACAAAAACCGACAAAGCTGCGCCCACTGCGCCGCAGTCCTACCCCCATCGAATTGATGAGGTCAACGATGTCGATGTTGGCTTTGATTTCGTCGATGACGCTCATGGTGCCAATGCTGTGAATGCCATGGTCGTGATGGTTATCGTAGACGGTATCAAGGAGACGCACGACCGTGCATCTCAGCCGTTACCCGCCCCACGTGCGCGGGATAAATATGCGTTTGAATACGGTCAATGCGTACCGGTCGGTCATACCGGCGATATAATCAATGACCGCTTGTTCAACCGGCTCGCCCCGCCGTTCGATAATCGCCATCAACTCAGCGGGCAGCTCTTCGGGATGGCGCATAAAATGGGTGTAGAGCGTTTCAATAATGAAACGCACCTTCTCATCTTCCGCTTTCGCTTCTGACCGCCAATAGACAGTTTGGTAAAGAAAATCGCGCAGCTTGTTGGTGGCAGCCAAGATGGTCGGACTCATCGAGATCAATGGCGGGTCAGGCGGAACGCCTTCGCCGGTTGCCCACCAGTTATGCTCGATCATATCGCCGACCATGGTGGCAAGGCGTTTGCTGTGGCTGTCACCGAGCAGCTCGATGCAATCGGCGGGCAGGTCTTCGGTGCGCAGAATGCCGGCGCGAATAGCGTCGTCAATGTCGTGGTTGATATAAGCCACGCTATCGCAGAGTTTGATAATCTGGCCTTCGAGGGTGCTGGCGGTGCCCCACGCTTTGGCAGTGATGTCGCGTCGCCCCTTGGAGTGCATGTAGATCCCCTCGCGCACGGCATAGGTAAGGTTCATCCCTTCGCCGTGCTGTTCCAGCACTTCGAC
This sequence comes from uncultured Chloroflexus sp., assembly GCF_938091255.1. Lineage (NCBI taxonomy): Bacteria > Bacillati > Chloroflexota > Chloroflexia > Chloroflexales > Chloroflexaceae > Chloroflexus > uncultured Chloroflexus sp. Next base: position 83,532 of record NZ_CALLJH010000028.1, on the reverse strand, counting down.
AATCCGGCGCGATTGTTCGTTGTGGCGAAAGTGGCTGGAACAGATCCGGCTGAGCGCAGTTTCACCAGCGTGACCAAACGGCGCATGACCAATATCGTGACCGAGACCGATCGCCTCGGTCAGGTCTTCGTTGAGGCGCAATGCGCGGGCGACGGTGCGCGCCACCTGCGTGACCTCCAGCGTGTGCGTGAGCCGGGTGCGGTAGTGATCGCCCAAGGGGGCGATAAAGACTTGGGTTTTGTGTTTGAGCCGGCGAAACGGTTTCGAGTGCAAGATGCGGTCACGGTCGCGTTGGTAAGCAGTGCGAATCGGGCAGGGCGGTTCGGGCCGGTCGCGCACGGCATCGGCGCTCTTGGCCGCGTATGGCGAGAGGATTTGCGCTTCGAGCGCTTCATGCATTTCACGCACCGAAGGCCGGGTCATACGGGTGCTCCGTTGGTGTGGAATGTAGGGGTACAGCGTTGCTATGTTTCTTGGGTAGGACACAGCAACGCTGTGTCACTACTTTACCACACGTTGCGTCTAGGTTAGGGTTGTTCTTGCACCGCTTTTGCGCGCAATTCGGTCGAAGAGATGTCATGCCGGAAGAGGTGTTCGGGCACCGGGATGAAGAGCGATTCGTACCCCGCCGGCAAGGTGAGATCGGCAAGCGTGTGAAACCGCCCGTCGATCTGCCTACCGGCGACGAAGAAGCGGCAGTTGGCGGCGGCAATGGCAGCGAAGGCGGCTGACATCGCCTCGGCGCTGCCGTAGTAACGCGGATCGACGAGCCGCAGCGCGGTATCGTACCCCAGCACAAAGGCACGTCTGGGGTAGAGGCGCGCCTTTTGCACGAAGAGCGGCGCAGCAGCGAGAATGACATAATGCTTGCCGCGGAATTGGGCGACGCGCCGTTCAATCTCGGCCAGCGGCAACTCGCCTTTGTCAGCATTGCGTATCGTCAGCTCGAAATGCACTGGCTGGCCGGTCATCACCACCACTGCTCGTTGCAACCCCAGATGCCCGGCGTGAAGCGGGTTGAAGCTGCCGGGAAAGATCGCTCCCGGCGGGGGATCGTCGTGGCGCAATGCGCCATCAGGCGTGATCGTCAACGATCCGATTCGCCCGCTCAAGAGGTCGGCCAATTCGGCAGCATGGATCATGCCTCTTCCCCCACGTACTCTTCCACGCGCAACGAGACTACCCGCGAAGCGCCATCGTCACCCATGCTCACTCCGTAAAGCGTATCGGCTACTTCAATCGTACCACGATTATGGGTGATCACGATGAATTGAGTGCGATCGGTCAGGCGTTGTAACATCTCGCGAAACCGGCCCACATTGCTCTCATCGAGCGCAGCGTCAGTTTCGTCGAGAATACAGAATGGGCTCGGATTGACTTTCAAAATCGCGAAGAGCAACGCCACTGCGGTGAGTGTGCGTTCGCCGCCGGAGAGCAGGGCAATGTTTTGCGGACGTTTGCCCGGCGGGCGGGCGATAATCTCGACGCCTTGCTGGGGGCGTTTGCCATTACTCTCGCTGCTGTCGAGATCGGTCTCGATCAGCTCAAGGCGGGCGCTGCCGCCGCCGAACAGTTCTTGGAAGGTGGCGCTGAATTCGGCGGCGACGGCTTGAAAGGTGTGCTGGAAGCGGTCGTTCATCGCGCGATCGAGTTCATCAATAAGTTGGTGGAGAGTCGCGCTGGCGGCGCGGAGGTCATCGGCTTGCGCGGTGAGGAAGGCAGAGCGGTTGTTGGCCTCTTCATACTCTTCCAGTGCCAGCGGGTTGACCGTGCCGAGGCGGATGATGCGGCTGCGTAACGCTTCAATCGCTGCCGGCAGTTCGGCTAACGGTGGGCTATCGTTGGCGGGAGGCGGTGCGGTCAGGTCAATACCATCGGCGACGGCCCGCTCGAAGAGCGTTTCAAGGCGGTCAGCAGCGCGTTGCGCTTCGCGGGCCAACCGGCTATGGGCGGCTTCGGCGGCTAATAGATCGGTAGTAGCTTGCGCTTCAGCGGCTTCGAGGCGAGCCAATTCGGCTTCGGCGGCAGCCAATTCGGTTTCCGCCGGCTCAATCTGCGCCTGCAGGCCGTGCAGTTCGGCCAGCAATTGCTGCTGACGAGCCAGTGCCGCCGCATATGCCGTTTCGCGTTGGGTGCGCTCGTCGCGCAATGCCTGTAGCGTGGTTTCCAGTTCGCTGCGCTGGCGCACGAGGTTGGCGAGCGTGCGTTCGTGGCCGGCGAGCACTTCAGAGAGCATGCCCTGCCGGCTTTCGGCGGCGCTGAGTGCAGCGCGCAGGTTGGCCAACCGCTCTTGGCTGGCGCGATCAGCGCTAGCCTGCTGCTCTTGCCGTTCGCGCACTGCGGTGAGAGCTGCTTCAGCAGCGGCGCGTTCGGCGTGCAAACCGGTTTGGCGTTCGTGCAAGGCGGTCAACTGTTCGGCGAGCGTTGCTAACTCTTGCCCCAGCCGCTCTTGTTGCGCCATCACCCATTGTTGTTCTTGTTCCACTTGCCGGGTGCGGCGTTGGGCCTGATCGAGCGCATTGCGGGCCGCTTCACGTCGGCGCTGCGCTTCACGTTCGGCGTGCTCGGCGCTGCGCAGGCGGGTAGTAGCCGACTGCAACTCTTGATCGAGCGCGACGCGCTGCCGGTCAATCGCCTCAAGCGCGGCTCGCGCCGCCGCAACCTGTTCTGGCAGTTCGCGCAGCTCGCGCTCACGGCGCAACGCGCCGCTCTCACGGGTAGGAGCGCCGCCGGTGACAGCGCCACCACTCTGCACTTGCTCGCCGGCAAGCGTGACAATTGTCCAGCCGGACGGCAAATGGCGCAGCTCGGCGCGGGCGGTCGCCAAATCGGCGACAACCAGTGTGCGGCCAAGCAACTGTGCGACCACCACGGCATAGCGTGGATCGTACTCGACCAGCTCGGCAGCGACGCCGATTACCTGCGCCGAGAAGGCAGGGCGGCGGGAATCGCTGCTGGGCCGGCGCAGCGTATCGAGCGGCAAGAAGGTAGCCCGACCGACGCCGGTGCGGCGCAATTCGGCAATCGCCTCTTCGGCATCGCGCCACTGTTCGACCACGATGTGTTGCAGGCGCGCGCCAAGCGCAACTTCGATCGCGGTTTCCAATTCGGCGGGCACACGGATGATCTGTTGCACCAGCGTAAAGCCGGTGCGGCCGTTGCGTTCGGCCCATTCCAACGCCGCCTTAACACCGGCAAACGCACCGGCATGCGAGCGGGCAAGGCGGATAAGTGCCTCTAGGCGGGCTTCACGTTCGGCTAGTGTGTGGCGGCGGGTAGCGCGCTCTTCGTCGGCGGCGGCGCGGGCCGCGCGCAGGCGATCGAGTTCTTGGCGCGCGGCTTGTACCGCCGCTGTGTTCTCCTGATACGCTTGTTCAGCGGCGACCAGCGCAGCTTGCGCTTCAGCCACGGCAGCTTGGGCCGCGCCGGTTGTGCCGGCAGCCTGTGCCAAAGCGGTGGCCAAGCGTTCGCTTTCGGCGCGCAAACGGGCCTGTTGGGCGATTATCTGCTCGATCTGGCTCGCGACCGTCGCTTCGGCGCGGGCAGCTTGCAACGCGCGCTCTTGCGCAGCCTTGAGTTCGGTAGCCAATCTGATCCGCGCATGTTCGCCGGCCTGCCGTTCGCGTTCGGCCAGCGCCAAATCACGCCGTGCTGCCGCCACCTCTTGCGCGGCCTGCGCGGCCTCGGCAGCCACGCGATCACGCTCTTGCGCGGCCAGCCGCTGCTGTTCCGCCAGTGCCGACATTTGCCGCTCTAGCTCGTCGTGGCGGCGCGCGGCAGCGGCGATCCGCTCATACTCGACGGCCAGCTCGCGTTGCAATGTCTCGGCTTGGTGGTGCAGCGCCGAAGCCTGATGGTGCAACGCACCTAGCGCCTCGCGCTGTTCGCGCAGCGCAACGCGGCGGGCCTGCACCGCCGCTGCCGCTTCAGCCTGCACCGCGCGCCGGCGAGCCAGCTCGTCATCGGCCTGTTGCGCCTGCGCTTGCGCCTGTTGGGCTTGGGCTTGGGCCTCGCGCCACTGGGCATGGTGCCAGTGGGCCAACAACGTCTGCAATTCGGCCTGCCACTCGCGGTACTGGCGAGCTTGACCGGCCTGCCGGCGCAACGCGCGCAAGCGCGGCTCCAGCTCGGCCAGCAAATCGGTCACGCGCTGCAAATTGGTCTCGCTCTCGCGCAAACGGCGGAGGGCCTCGGCCTTGCGCAGCTCATAGCCGCCGATTTCTGCCGCGTCTTCAAACAGGCGACGGCGCTCAGCGGGGCGTAGGGTGAGGGCAGCGTCAACCAACCCCTGATTGATAATCGTATACGAACCGCCGAGTGGCTCGATTGCAGCCAGCAAATCGCGCAGACGGACGCGAGCGCGGTTGATGAAATACTCATTGTCACCGGTGCGGGTGACGCGGCGGGTGATTGTCACCTCATCAAAATCGAGCGGCAGCAAGCGGTCGGTATTGTCAATCGTCAGCGCGACTTCGGCCAGACCGGCGGGCGGGCGACGGCCACCGCCGGCAAACAGCAGCTCGCTGGCCTGTTTGCAGCGCAGCGTCGCCATACTCTGCTCGCCCAGTACCCAACGCACCGCGTCGGCCAAATTTGACTTGCCGCTACCGTTCGGGCCAACCACGGCAGTAATCCCCGGTTGAAACTCGAACACGGTGCGGGCAGCGAAAGTTTTAAAGCCTTGGATTTCGAGCCGTTTGAGATACATCTGGGCTAACCGTAACGGTTAGGAACGCCGCAGAGCGTTCCTACATTTGCGCATTGCAGTGATAGTGCCAAGCGTACCGGCTCATTATTGTACCCTAGACCGGTGCAGTGGTAAAGCGAAAACCTGCTTGATCGGCCTCTTATGAGCGGCTATAATACAGCGTGCAAGAGAATTGCAATGGTCATGAACTGATCAACGATCAAGTGAGTATCATTATCTGGCGGGCAATCAATGAATTCCCGCGCAAGGCGCATCGCCAGCCTAGCCTGACGGCGCGCAATGGCGACCAGATCCATGCGAGAGCGAGTCTATCGCAGTGAAGCGGTGATCCTTCGCCGCAGCGATGTGGCTGAAGCCGACCGCCTGTTACTCATTGCTACGCCAACCGGGAAGCGATGGGTCATCGCCAAAGGCGCGCGCAAGATGAAGAGCCGGCTCGCAGGCCATATCGAACTCTTCACCCACGCGCAGATGATGCTTGCCGTCGGGCGTAATCTTGATATTGTCACTCAGAGTCAAATTGTGAATACCTTTCCGGTGCTGCGCACCGATTTAACGCGGCTTGGGTGCGGCTATTACGTCGCCGAATTGTACGATCGCCTCACCACTGAAGCGGAGGAGAATCCGCCGCTGTTCCAATTGTTAGTTGAGGCGTTCGGATCGCTCGATCGTAGTCCTCTGCCTGAGCTAGCGCTGCGCAGTTTCGAGTTGCACCTACTGCACTTGCTTGGCTATCGCCCACAACTCCACCGCTGTGTGGTGTGCGATGAACTGCTCACCCCTGAAGCCGATCGCTACAGTCCGGCGCTTGGCGGTGTGCTCTGCCCGCGTGATCGAGCGGCTGACCCGGCTGCCTTGCCGATGAGCGAAGCGACCTTTCGCCTCTTACGCTACCTTCAGGCCCAACCAGTCGCCGCTAGTGAAGAATTGCGCATCTCGGCAGCGACACGCCGGGAAGCAGCCGAGTTGCTGCGCGCCAGTTTGCGCCATCTGCTGGAACGCGATCTCAAATCTGCTGATTTTCTCGATCGTCTACTTTCGTCGCGGTAGGATAGTATGACTACAACGTTGCCAACAACAGAGGAGGGCGGGCCATGAACTACGTAGAAAGCCTGCTCGGGCGGGGAGAACAAATCCTATACGTTGCCCGCCAGCACATTTATGTGCTTATTGTCAACATTTTGGCCGAACTCACATTAATTGCCATATTGGTTGCGGCTGGCGTCGCCTCAAATATGGCGTTTCGCGATAACCCAACGGCGATGATTGGCGGGATTAGTATCAGTAATTTGATCCTGCTGATTTGCATCGTGATCAGCATTATTGTGCTCATTAGCGGATTCATCGACTTTCTACGCTGGAATTCCGAGCAGATCATCATTACTGATCGGCGGGTCTTGCAAGTGCGCGGTGTGTTTAATAAGCGAGTGATCGATTCATCGCTCGAAAAGATCAACGACATCGAGCTACGCCAGAGCATTTTGGGGCGTATCTTCAATTTTGGTACGATTGAAATCTTGACCGCATCAGGCAGCGAGGGCGCCAACGTGATGGATCGCATTGAAGCGCCGGTTGAATTCAAGCGAATGCTGCTCGAAGCTAAGCATAACCTCGATCGCGGCTATGGCTATCTTGATACCGATGGGTACACTCCCAGCCGTCAATCCGGTCGGGCGATCGATATCCAGCGCACACTGGAAGAACTGGCTCACCTCCGCGATCGTGGCATTCTTTCCCCCGAAGAGTTTGAGGCCAAGAAGCGCGATCTGTTGAGCCGGATTTAGTCGTTGGTCAACCCGGTTGTCATTGCGCGGGGGCGCAGCCCCCGAAGCAGTCGCCTGTTTTAGCCTCAGGGATGCCTGAGCTGATAGATTCTGTGCTCACAGGGCGGCATCGCCGCGCGGGGATAGGGCATCGCACTGTCTCTACGCACGGCGATGCGATGAACAACGAGGAGCGCCAGCGCAATAGCAATCAACTCGAGAAACCGTTATAGTCCTTGTACGTTGAATAACCAAGTAGGTGTCGCATGTATAACGATATCGAACAGGCTCGCGCTGCGATTGCGCCGCGCCTGCGCCACATACCGCGGGTTGGCTTGATCCTTGGTTCTGGTCTGAGTGCGCTGGCAGATGAAATGGATGACGCAGCGGTGATCCCGTACCGCGATATTCCCGGTTTCCACGAGCCAAAGGTGATTGGCCATCGCGGCGAGCTGGCGGTTGGGTTATTGGCCGGACAGCCGGTGGCGGTGATGCGTGGGCGCTTTCACTTTTACGAGGGTTACAGCATGCAAGAGGTGACCTTCCCGGTGCGGGTGTTGCGCGCGCTCGGCTGTGATACATTGATTGTCACGAATGCCGCCGGCGGGTTATGCCCCGATTGGCAGGTCGGCGATATTATGCGGATTAGTGACCAGATCTTTTTGCCGGGGATGGCTGGCCACCATCCGCTGCGCGGGCCGAATGACGAGCGGCTAGGGCCGCGGTTTCCAGCTATGGTAGGTGCGTTTGATAATGAACTGGTACCGTTGGCCCGCGCCGTTGCCGCCGATCTCAACATCACGTTGCGCGAAGGGGTCTACTGCATGTTAAGCGGTCCGCATTTCGAGAGCGCCGCCGAGATTCGGATGGTGCGCATGCTGGGAGCTGACGCCGTAGGGATGTCTACCGCGCCAGAGATTATCGTTGCCATTCACGGCGGGATGCGTGTGCTTGGTTTTTCGCTGATTACCAACCTTGCCCTGCCCGATGGGCCGCCGGCGAATCACATTGAGGTGATCGAAGCCGGTGAGGCGGCCAAGCCGCGATTTGCAGCGTTGTTGCGCGGAATCTTGGCACGAATGTGAATGGAGGAAGGCGCAAAGCCGCAGAGGATGATAAACGCAACGATGCGAAGGTTCTTAGAGGATGGTATAAGCGCGCTTGTGTGCAACATCTCAAACCCTTTGCGCCCTTCGCGTCGTTGCGTTCAAACCTTTTGCACTCTTTGCGTTCCAAGGAGATTGTTATGCGCACCCTGACCCCGCTGACCGAAGTAGCCGCGATAGATGAAGCGACCCGCACAGCCTTGGCCGCCTATTGGATTACCAGCGTCGAAGAGTTGGTGGCGACTGCGCGGTCGAGCAATACCGGCTTGGGCAGCGGGCTGGCTGCGCTGGCGCAGGCGCTGGGCCGCAGCGATGACGACGTGCGGGCTATGGTGATGGCGGCGCTCGAGGTCGTGCCTGATGCTAGCTCGTTCAGCGTTGATGTGGCGATGGAACCGGTCGGCACTGGCGCGATTTTCGACGATCTGCCCGAAGTTGATGCCGCTGCCTTTAGCCCGCCGGTCGGTCTGCCGAGCGAAGTACCGCCGCTGATGACCCTGCCGCCACCGGTCAGCCAAGGGCCGCGCAATACTTGTGTCGCGTTTACTATCGCGGCTATGGTGCAGACGCTGAGCAACGATCCCACCGATCTCTCCGAGCAGTTTATCTATTGGATCAGCAAGGAACGTGACCGTATTCCCGGCGATGTCGGCACAAACCCGCTGGTAGCGCTGCGCGCGGTTGCCGAATTGGGGGTCTGCCGCGAAGAGACGTGGCCGTACCGACCAGAACCGGTTGACCATACTAATCCCGGCCACGAACGACCCAGCGATGTTGCCTTCCGCGAGGCCAAGCAGCGCCGGATTGCCGGCATCGATCAGTTGCCGGCCCGCGATGTCAATCAGATCAAGGCGGCGTTGGCCGCTGGTAAGCCGGTGCTGATCGGGTTGATGATCGGTGAGCATTGGACGAGCAGCGGCCAAGTGCGCCGGATCGGACGGGTGCGCCGCGCCTTGCCCGGCGAGCAGCGGTTGGGTGGGCATGCAATGTGCGCTTTGGGCTACCGCGATGACCCTTCCGCCCCCGGTGGCGGCTATTTCATTGTGCGCAATTCGTGGGGGAGTGACTGGGCGAACGAGAACCCGGATGGCCCCGGCTATTGTTATGTGCCATACCAACTAATCTTTGATGAAGGGTTGGCAGCGTTGATCGCCACTGGGGTGATCGTTGAACAGCCGAAGGTGGCAACGCCGGCATTAGACGCTGCTTCCGGTGAAACCTTAGCCGCTATCCTTGCCGAAGTGCAGGCCATCCGTACACGCCTCGACACGCTAATCGAGCGGATCGGTGCGTTAGCTGGCGGCCAGCCGCAATCAGTGGCGCCGGTTGAGGTAGCGCCAGTAACGCCGGAACCAATCCTGTCGCCAGTAGTCGCCGGTTATAGTGGCCCGCTCATCTTGATTGCCAATGAACAGAGCACCGACGAACTCTACCCCAACGGGATTGATGGCCGGCGCGGCGAGCCGTTGTTGCGGATTGACGCTAAAACCGCCAGCGATCTCGCTCAACGCAGCGAAGATCCGAAAGAGTTGCAGACTCTGCATAAGACTCGTAACGAGGCCGAAGAGAAGCATTTCGGCGTGGTTGCTGATGTCGATCAAGAGGATTTGGCTCAAGCGCGCTGGGCATTAGTGGTTAGCGCCACCGATGACGCTCGCCTGATCGAGGCGCTGTGGCCGTTGATCGATCATCGTGCCCAGCAACAAGGCATTTCCTTGCCGGCAGTCACCTTCCGCCCCGGCGAAACCTGCGCCGAATGGGCCAGCCGCTACGCCGACATCCGCCAGCCGTGGGAACAGCGCGTGCCGGTGCTGGTGTGCCGTCCAAACGAGCGGGTTAATGGTTGGTTAGCCCGCCACGGCACAATGGCCGGTCCGGTCAAACCGAGCCAAGGCGTGCCGTTCTACCTGCTGATCGCGGCCCGGCCCGGCCCGCTGGCGCCGAACGATCAAGCCTTCATCAGCTTCAACTTCCAGTATGAACTCGATATCTTCTGGGGGGTGGGAAGAGTTTGCTTTACCGATGAACGCGGCCAGCATCGCTATGCTGATTACACGACCTACGCCCAACGGCTGGTTGACTACGAGCGACGCAAGGCGAACGAGATACGCTTACGCCGTGAAATTGTCTATTTCGGCACCCGCCACGACCTTGATAAATCGACCGAGCGCAGCGCGATTGAGCTAGTGACGCCACTTTCGCGTTGGCATGACCAAAGCCTGCCGCAGCGGTTGGGGTATGGCAAACGGCTGTTGCTGGCCAACGATGCTACTCGCAGCAACCTTGAACAGGCGCTGCGTGAGGATAATCAGCCGCCAGCCATCCTCTTCAGTGCCACCCATGGCCTTGGCCTGCCGGCCAACGACCGCGAACTGATCCCATACCAAGGCGCCCTAGTGACGCAAGACTGGACAGGCTTCGGTGGAATCAAGCGCGAGCATTGGTTTGCTGCCGAAGACCTGCCAAGCACCCTCTCGCTCGAAGGGATGGTGGCGCTGCTGTTTGCCTGCTATGGTGCCGGTTGTCCGCGGCAAGACGAATTTATCTTCGATCCCAACAGAGGCCGCCCGCTGATCGCGCCCTTCACCTTCGTTGCCCAACTGCCGCAGCAGATACTGCTGCGCGGCGCGCTCGGCGTGGTTGGCCATGTCGAACGCGCATGGACGTATGGCTTCAGCATGGATGGCGCGCGCAGCCAGACCCAAAGCTTTGAAGATGTGATTGGGCGGCTGATCACCGGCAAACGGCTCGGCAGTGCGACCGATCAATTCAACATCATTCAAGCCGCTCGCTCGATGACACTCGCCGAAGAGTTAGAGAACATCAAATTTGGCAAGCAACCCGAACCGCGCGAGTTATCCACGCTGTGGATGGCGCGCAATGACGCCCGCAACTATATGCTGCTCGGCGATCCGGCGGCCCGGTTGGCGCTTTAACTCACCAACTCCCGCAATTCCGCCACCGAGCGGGCCAGCGCTAACGGCGCGGCCCGATAAAGGTCGTGGTAGGCACCGTAGCCGTAGGTGACGGCAATGCATGGCATCCGGTGTGTCCGCGCGCCGGCAATGTCGTAGGTGGTGTCGCCAACCATTACGGCCCATGCCCGGTCGGTGCCGAGCCGGGGCAGCAGGGTGGCGATGACCATTGCCTTGTTGCTGTTGCGGTCGTCGGGGTCAACGGCGGCGATGGCCTCGAAGTAGGCTTGCAACCCGAAGTGGGCCAAGATCCGTTCGGTGGGCGGGCGAATCTTGGAAGTGGCGACGAATAGCCGTACCCCAGCCGCGTGCAGGTCGCGCAAGAGGTCGGGAATGCCGGGAAAGACCGCATTCTCGAACATCCCAATTTCCCAGTAGCGTTGTCGGTAATGGGCAACCGCCTGATCGGCCAGCGCCGGATCGCCAAGCAATTGCTCGAATGACGCATGCAGCGGCGGCCCGATCCAGCCGCGCAGTTCGTCATCGGGTAGCGGCGGGTGACCGATCTGTGCCAGCGCGTAGTTAACGCTGCGGGCAATACCGGTGAAAGGGTCGGTCAGTGTGCCGTCAAGGTCGAATAAGATGGCACGAAATGGTCGTTGTCTGCTCATGCAGTTAGTATACCGCAAGAGTGATGGCCGGTTTGCGCCAAGAAACGGTGCTATAATGAAAATATCCAATTAATGGTGCAGGGTCATGAAACAGGAGATTCCTGCGGGTAAGTTGGGTGGCGCAGTGCAACCATTGGCTCGATGAAACTCCTCTTGCTGCGCTTGCTAGTTGCGATGTTTGTGGCTACGTATATGTGCCATCCTTCACGTCGTTACTCATCACAGAAAGGCCCCCGGCATGCTCAATTCAATGGCCGATGTGCGTGAAATGTTGGGGCGACACAATTATATCGCCTCTGATGAGATCAGCACTGCAATCTTCCTTGCCGAACGGCTAGGCAAGCCGTTGCTCGCCGAAGGACCTGCTGGCGTCGGCAAGACCGAGCTGGCCAAAGCGTGGGCTGCGGCGCAGGGCCGCGAGCTCATTCGCCTTCAGTGTTACGAAGGTCTCGATGAGACCAAGGCGTTGTACGAGTGGGAATACGCGAAGCAGTTGCTCTATACCCAACTGTTGCGCGAGAAGTTATCCGAGATGCTCGGCGATGCGCAAAGTCTGCGCGAAGCCGCCGATCGGCTCGCTGCGCAGGAGGATGTCTTCTTTTCTGAGCGTTTCTTGCTGCCACGCCCGTTGTTGCGCGCCATTACCAGCGATCAACCAGTGGTGCTGCTGATCGATGAGATCGATCGGGCTGACGCCGAGTTTGAAGCCTTCCTGCTTGAAGTGCTGAGCGATTTTCAAGTTTCGGTGCCGGAATTGGGCACGCTCAGGGCCAAGCATATTCCGACCGTTATTCTCACTTCGAATAATACCCGTGAGCTGAGCGAGGCGCTCAAGCGCCGTTGCCTCTACATTCACATCGATTACCCCGACCTCGAGGCTGAGTTGCGGGTGGTGCAGTTGAAGGTGCCCGGCCTTGCGCCCAAGCTGGCCCGCGAGGCCGTAGCGCTGGTGCAGCGCCTGCGCACGCTTGACCTCAAGAAGCATCCCAGCGTCTCCGAGACGCTCGATTGGGCACGGGCGCTGGTCGAATTGAACGCTCGCCAGCTTGATAAGGCGACCCTTGATACCACGCTCAACGTGCTGCTCAAGTACGAGAGCGATTTGCAACGGGCGCGCCGGCTGTTGCAGCAGGGCGACCGACCTGACCGCCCTGACCGTCCGGATCGGCCCGACCGGCCCGACCGTCCGCGCGGCGGTTATCGTGGCGGTGATTGGAGCAATAACTAGCGGAGCAAGTATGGAGCGACGGATTACCGAGTTTATTGCCGGGTTGCGTGCGGCTGGCGTGCGGATCAGCGTGGCCGAGTCGGCTGATGCCTTGCGGGCGATTGAGCAGGCCGGCATTAGCGATCGCAATATCTTCCGGCTGGCATTGCAGGCGGCGTTGATTAAAGAGCGGCAGGATCAGGCGATTTTTAACGATCTCTTTCCGCTCTATTTTGGCAAAGATGCGCCGCCGGCGATGCAGCAACCCGGCGGCGGCCAGCTCTCGCCCGAAGAGCAGCAGCAGCTCTTGCGCCAGTTGCAGCAACTGCTCGCCCAATTCCCACCTAGCCCGCTCGGCCAGCTCTTTCAGAGCATGGTCAGCGGCCAACCGCTCAGCAATCAGCAAATCCGCGCAATGCTGGCTAACGTCTCGCCGCCGCACCTCACCAACCCGCGCTACCGCGATTGGATGGCGCGGCAGGCAATGCGCGAATTGCAGATGAACCGGTTGCAGCAGATGCTGCGCCAATTGCTTGAGCAACTGCGTGAGCAAGGCATGCGCGAAGAGGCGCTGCGCGCGATCGAGCAGGCGGCGCGCGAAAATCTCGCGGCGCTTGAGCAGCAGATCGGCCAGCAAGTGTCCCAGCAGATGCAAGAGCAGGCGCAAGGGCAAGGGCCTCGCCAAGGTCAAGGTCGGCCCAGCGAGCGCGAGCTGCTCGATATGCCGCTCGAGCGGATCGATGAGAGCCTATTGCCGGAAATGCGCACACTGGTGCGCAAATTGGCCGCGCGCCTGCGCACTCGGTTGGCGTTACGCCAGCGCCGCGGCAAGACCGGCACGCTCGACGCTAAGGCAACCATCCGCACCAACCAGCGTTTTGGTGGTGTGCCGATGCTCGTGCGCCACCGTAAACGCCATCTCAAGCCGAAGCTGGTCATCTTGTGTGACCGCAGCGTCAGTACGCAACAGGTGATGTCGTGCATGCTGCTGATGATCTATGCGCTGCACGATCAGGTTAGTCGCACCCGTTCTTTTGCCTTCATCGACCGGCTCTACGATATGTCTCACTACTTCGCCGAATCGCGCCCCGAACAGGCGATTGCGCAGGTGTTGGCCGAAATCCGGCCTACCCGCAGCTATAGCACCGATTTGGGGAATGCCCTCGGCGAGTTTTGCCGCGATCAGTTGCATCTGGTTGACGGGCGCACGACGGTGATTGTGCTCGGCGATGGCCGCAACAACGAGAATGATCCCAATTTGCCAGCCTTCGAGCAGATTCGCCGTCGTGCCCGCCGCATCGTCTGGTTTGCGACTGAAGAGCGCGCGAAGTGGGGGGTCTACGATCCCGGTTCGCTGAGTAGCGATATCTATAAGTATGCGCCGATGTGCGATGCAATGCATGAGGTGACGACGTTGCGCCAATTGGCGACAGCGATTGACCGGTTGTTTTTGCATCCGTAGCAGGGAATGTTTTGCTGCCGCGTATCAAACCCTTTTGCTCGGCACGGGTTAAGCGCTATTCTAGCGTGCGGCTGCTGCACTCTGCATCAGGTTGAACGCCGGCGGCTTTGTTGCCGGCGAGAGTTTGAGCAGTGCGCTGGTTGGCTGTATCATTGCCTAGCATGCTCTTGTTCGGCACGAGTTCATAGAGTGCGGCAATGCGGCTGCTGCACTCTACATAATAAGGAATGATGCGTAATGCGGGTTGTGATTCGGGAAGTGTTGAATGTCGGCGGCTTTTTTGCTGGCGAGACGGTGACGTTGGCGGCGCAGCCGTGGCCGGATGGTGGTCCTGAGCAGACGGTGACGATCGACGATGCGGCGCTAACCAATGTGATTGCGCGCCACCTGCTGGTACCGGGGATGATCCTTGAGTTGCAGTTTGCTGGTGATCGAGTCGAGCATGCGACCTTGCTCGGTGCGCCTTATTATGCCAGTCTACGCACGGCGTGGCGGCAACCGCCGATTCTGCCTACGCCAACGCCGCGTGTACTCAGTTTTCGCTGCCCAGCTTGCAACGTGTGGGCGGTGGCAACCGGCGATCCGCTAGTATGTGCGGTTTGCGGCGCCACCGCCCCTACAGTTAACTGATCCGGAAGGTTGCCACCAATCGCCCGAATTGCAATTTTGTGCCATCACTAATCGGGGTTGGCGTTTGCGGTTCGATCCGCGTGCCGTTCACCCGTGTGTGGTTGGTGCTGTTGAGATCAACGATACTCCACTGATCGCCGGTATGTACGATTTTGGCATGCTGGCGACTCACGCCACCCGACTCGCCACCGTAAGAGGTCAAGTCAATTTCGGGAAAGATGTTGCTCACCGGGTCCTCGCGTCCAATCACGTACTCGTGTTTGCCCGGCTCAAGGATAATCTCACTGCCATCAGCTAGCTCCAACCGGGCTACCGCTGGCGGTGGGGTTGGGATAGGGGTAGCAATGGGGGTTGGGACTGCCGGATGGGCGGCTACTGGCTCAGCCGGCGCTGCCGCAGGTGCCGCTGGCGTTGGGGTGCTGCCGGTCAGGGCAACGAGTTCGGCCTCAGTCTTGGCTAGTTCGGCCCGCGCTGCATCGAGACCGGCAGTGATGAATGCTGGCACGCTGCCGGCGGGATAGCGGGCAGCCATCTGCGCGTATTGAGCAATGGTGTCGCGGTGCGCCGCCAATAATGCTTCGAGCCGAGCAACCTCTGCCGGATCAGGGCCGGTGGGGAGCGCCGCCAATTCCGCCTCGGTCTTGGCCAGTTCGGCCCGTGCCGCATCGAGCCCAGCGGTGATGAACGTCGGTACGCTGCCGGCGGGATAGCGGGCAGCCATCTGTTCGTATTGGGCGACTGTGTCCCGGTGTGCAGCCAGCAACGCTTCCAGCCGGGCACGCTCGGCTATTAGATCGATAGGTGCAACTGCTGGGGCGGCTGACGTAGCAGGCGGCGCGGGTGGTTCGGCCACTGGCGGTGCGGGTGATTCGGCCACTGGCGGCGCGGGTGGTTCGGCCACTGGCGGCGCGGGTGGTTCGGCCACTGGCGGCGCGATCATGGTTGGCCCTTCTGCCGGGATGGCTGGCGTAGGAGCTGGTGCTTCGCTTGCCGGTGGCGTATGGACGGCAACAGGCTCTTCTACCGGCGGCGGGGCAATGACGGTAGGCGTGTCAGCGGCGGGCGGCGGGGCAAACAACCTGCTCAGGTCAGCGCCGCAATTGTCGCAGAACCGTTCGCCGGGCAACACCGGATCGCCGCAATCAGGGCAGAAGAGTTGCGGTGCGCTAGGTGGCGCGAGCAACGTTGCCTGATCAGGTGTTATTGGCGATGCAACTGGTGTTGCCAGCAAGTCGGCGCCGCAATTGTCACAGAACCGTTCACCGGGGAGTACCGTCGCGCCGCACACCGGGCAGGATGGCGCGAGAGCGGTAGGTTGATCGGGCGAGACGGCTGTGGGCGCGGGAGCGGTTGGCGCTGCGCCGGTTAAGCGGGTGCCGCACTGATCGCAGAAGCGGTTGGTAGGCTCATTCTGCGCTCCACAGGAAGGACAGATGATCATAGTCGTTCCTCACCTTGGCAAGCAATCGCTCCCGAATGGCGATTGCGCGATTCCATCGCATCGTTTGCTTACTCATCTTCCAGCCGCTGCGTCAGCCGTCGAGTCGCATAGCGTAGCTCTTTCTGCGCTGCGGCGCTTAGTTGTTGGCCCTGTTCGAGCGCTGCCGCTTGTTGGTTAGTCTTTTCAGCTAGCTCCAGTTCCCCTAAATCAAGCAAGCGCGTCGCTGCGGCGCGTAATTTCTGGGTTGCGCCGGCGACGTTGCCGCTAGCCGCTTCACTCAACGCGCGCGTTTGCAGCTTAAACGCTGTCACACGCTCGACCAGATTCATCACGGTAGGATTGTAACTCTCTGGCCCGGCCTGATCGGCTACCTCAAGCAGTACGTCTTGTTTGATGATCATTTCAGCCGTTTGGTCCACCGGCGTTAGGTGCAATTCGGCCTGCGCCAGCCGAAACCGGCCACTAGCTCGTGGCGGCAGCATCAGGTCAAGCAGCACGGCTGCCGGTTGGCCGCCTGCCAGATCGCCTAACCGCACAGCCACCGCAGTGTCACCAATGGGCTGGTATCCCAGATTGGCAATGACCGGTTTGACCCGATAGACTGCGCGTGGCGTAACATCACGGACGAACCGCAGCAATAGGCGAGCATCGGTGGCGACGGTCGCTTGTGCCGCTTCCACTGCCTGTTGGAAGAAGGTCGTGATCTGTTCCGGCTCGGCTATGTAATCAGAGTGACCATCGCTAGCAGCGGCAATATCATCGAGCAACTGCTCGTTCCACTCGGCCCCCAGCCCCAGCGCCGTGATCCGCACGCCAGCCTTGCCAAGTTCTTGAGCCAAATCGCGGCAGAGCAGTTCGTCACCCCATGTCTGGCCATCGGTGAGCAATACCATACGACTGATGCGATCGGGACCGAGATACTTTTGCAGCTCGGTTTGTCCGGCCTGCATCCCAAGCGACAGCGCCGTGCCACCGGCTTCGGTGATAGTATCAACGGCGGTTAGCAACGCCGCTTTATCGCCAACCGGCGCTGCTGGCACCAGTGTCTGCACCGTATCGTCGAAGATCACGATGGCTGCGACATCGTGGGGACGGAGCAGTTCGATTACCCGGCGAGTGGCGGCTTTCATGCTGGCGAGTTTGGCGCCCTGCATCGAGCCTGAGCGATCGAGCACAAAACAGAGATTGAGCGGCATTGCCGTTGCCGGCGAAGCCGGCGCCAAAGCCTCGACCAGCAAATAGCCGACTTGCGGCGTAGCGCTAGCTGGGATTGGCGCGCGGCCCCACTGGCAGGTGAGCGTGATCTGCAGAGACATACGCAACATCCTTGTATAGCATCGAACGCAACGTCGGCGACATATCCGCCTAGCTACGCAATGAAAAACCCCAACACACAACAAAGCAGGTACGCGCCGGCGCTGGCGGCGAACCCGATCGCGGCATCACGGCGGCCATGCACGGTTTGGGCCGTATTCGGACTCACGAGAGCGATCAGACTCAGGATGCCGCTAATGACAGCGAACAGAGCGGCGCCTATCGCAATCAACACGCCCAAACCAGCCAATATATCATTACTTTCAAGGGCCGGATCAAGACCAACCATTCCCAATGCAATCACCATCAGCACCGTGCTGATAATCCCAATCCAGAGTCCGGCGGTTGCCAAGCCAGTGCTTGCCGCCCTCATCGCCGGTGCGGGGGCCATCGCTTCAACGCGCGCCGCTTGCGCTACCGGGGGCAGGCCGGCTTGTCGGTTTACCAAATTGCTGCTTCCGAACAGGGCCTGTTGCAACTCGATCAGGCTAGCGAACCGCTTGGCAGGATCGTTGTCAGTGGCGCGCGTAATGGCAGCCGCGATATATGGCGGAACTGAGGGATTGAGTTGGTTGACCGGTGGCAGCCGGAACGGAGTGGTGCTTGGATCGTGGCCGGTCAGCAGATGGTGCATCAACACGCCGAGACTATAAATGTCAGATCGTGGATCGGTCTGACCGCGACCGTACTGTTCGGGGGCGCTGTAACCGGGGGTGCCGAAGGCTTGGGTGTCGCGTTCTTTGCCCGGTTTGAACAGGCGAGCGATGCCAAAATCAACCAACTTGATTGTGCCGTCAGGCGTAATCATCACGTTGGTTGGTTTGAGATCGCGAAAGATAATCGGCGGCTGTTGCGCGTGCAGGTAAGCAAGCACCTCGCAGATTTGCGCTGTCCAGCGTAAAACTTCATGCAGGGGCCGGGGCAAACCGACACGATTGGTGTAATCGCGCAAGTTCTCGCCGGGCACAAACTCCATGACTAAATAGTGGCGGCCATTCTCTTCAAAGTGGTCGGTCACGCGCGGCAAATAGGGATGGTTGAGTTTAGCCAGCAACTCCGCCTCTTGCCGGAAGGCCGCTTGAGCTTGTTGGCGCTCAAGCGGTGAAGTGATCGACATGTCGCTCATTTCCTTCACCGCCCATTGAGCCGTTGTGAGCCGGCGATCAGTCGCCAGATAGACCGATCCCATGCCACCGGCACCTAGCCGGCGGCGTAATTCATACCGGCCCTGCAACACCTGCAACGGTGGCGCTGCGTTCGCTAGCTGGCCGCTGGTGGGTATGCGCGCGCCGCATTCAGGGCAGAAAAGTACGTCATTATGGATCGTTGCACCGCATTGTGGACAGTTCATAGTGTCATTCTCACCAGAATCACTGCGATATTGTCCTCGCCACCAGCCCGATTAGCCGCGGCGACTAGCGCGGCGCTGGCCCGTTGCGGATCGGGTTCTTCGGTTATAATCCGTTCCATCTCCGAATCGCGCGTCATCTCCCATTGGCCGTCGGAACAGAGCAAGAGCGCATCGCCGGGGAGCAATCGTAGACTAAAGAGATCAACTTCTGGCTCAGCTCGATCACCGAGCGAACGGAGCACCGCATTGCGTTGCGGGTGGGTGTAGATGTCCTCTTCGCGCAGATGGCCAAGCTCCACTAGCCGCATCACCAACGAGTGGTCTTTGCTAATCCGGCGCAGCTTATCATCGCGAAATAGATAGGTGCGGCTATCGCCAACATTTGCGATCACAGCCCGATCGCCTATGACTAACGCCATGGTCAACGTCGATCCCATATCGTTCGCTTGGACACGGCTCGCGTGATAGATAGCCTCGTTAGCGGATAACACTGCTTGCCGCACCAGTTCGCGTATCTCAGTCTCGTGATACGGACGCGATCCAGCGATCATTTGTTGCAGATAGTTGTCAATGATTACACGCGCCGCTGTGCGTACTGCCATCCCGCTCGCGACTTCGCCAGCGGCATGGCCGCCCATACCGTCGGCGACAATGTACACGCCGCAGCTCTGGCGCTGGCCATTGTTTTCGAGGCAAAGGGTCAGCGTAAACAGGCTATCTTCGTTGTGATCGCGCACGCGCCCGACATCGGTATACGAACCGGCGAGTTGGAAGAGAGGCACGGGATGGGTACGTTCATCGCGTAAGGCGGTCAAGCGGGCTGCGACTGCGGCAGCATCACGCAGCTCACCGGTGCGGATCTGGCGTAAGACCACCCCTAAGCCATCGGGTATCTGTTCAACGTCCGCCACCGTTTCTTCACTCAACCGTTGGGTCGTGCGCGGGATGGCGGTCAGCCGTTCCAGCGCTTCCGCCAACGCCAACAAGTCGGCCTGAAACGCAGCTTCACGCTCGGTGTCACTGACTAACCGTAGCTGGTTGGCCTGCCGCAAGCAGACCGTTGCCGGCCCGCTCAAGCCGAGATCATCGATCGTGAGCGAGCCAAGAGTGATACCGGAGCCATGCAGATTCACCAGCAATTGGGCAAGCGAGGCGCCAATCGTCAACGCTGTTGTCTCATCGAGCGGTGTCGCCAAGGGCGTCAACTCCGTATCGGCTAGCACCGTCAGTTGCATGCCATTCAAATCGCACTGTTCGACAATGTCGGGTAAGATAGCGCGGGCCAGCGGGTCGGCCAGCCGGTCAATCAAAGCTGGGCCAGACGGCTCATCGCGTTGCGAGAGGAAAGCGGGGTAGACACGCCCTTCCAGCGCGGCGCCACAATCGATGCAGTACGACTCGTTGGCGTCGTTAGCGGTTGAGCCACAGGCCCAACAGCGTTGCCACGGTGCCAGATCGCGTACTTTGAGCGGGCCAACCGGCCATGGTTCGGTGAGAGGATAGAGCGGCGCAAACCGGTTGGCAAAGAGTGGCAAGTTGGTCTCCATCGTTTCCTCCTCGCCGGCATACAGTGATGTTGGTGGCGCAATCGCTTGGGTGAGCATCTCGCTCAGCAACCCCTCGCTGGCTGGCAATGGCTGGCGTCCCGGCAATGGCTGGCCGCAGACAGCGCAGCAACGAGCGTGCGCGCGATTTTCCGCCCCACATATAGAACAACGCATAAACCTTAGCCTAAGTTGCAGATCGGTTCGTAAAGCGAGCGATCGCGACTGAGATATTATCTTGGCCGCCACGCTGGTTGGCGAGTTCGATCAAGGACGTAGCAGCCCGATCTGGTGACTGGCTGACGGCCAAGCGGGCCAGCTCATCATCGCTGACGTGATTGTACAACCCATCAGAGCAGAGTAGCAAAATATCGCCGGATGCCAGTGGTTGGGCGCGCGTATCGGCTGCTAATGGTTGGTCGGCCCCGAGCGAACGGTAAAGGATGTGGCGTTGCGGGTGCGTGCGCGCTGCTGCTGGGCTGAGTTGACCAATATCAACCAAGCGCGCTACGATCGTATGATCGGTAGTTAGTTGTTGCCACGCTGGCGGTTCGCCAGAGCTGCCCGGCGTGATCAGGTAGGCCCGGCTATCACCGACGTGGGCGAGATACGCCCGCCGGCCAATCGCAAGCGCAACCGTCAACGTGGTGCCCATCCCGGCCCGGCGCTGATCAATGCGAGCCGCCGCTGCGACCTGTTCGTGCGCAGTTTGCGCCGCTGCCTGCAACAGCGCCAGCCAGCCATCATCATGATCGGGCAAGGCTTGATTCAATGCCTGTTGCAAGCTGGTTTTGACCGTCTCGGCGGCGATCTGTGAAGCAATCTCACCGGCAGCCGCGCCACCCATGCCGTCGGCGACCAACAACAATGCGCCAAACGGTTCATCGCCGCGGCTCAGGGTGCCGGCATATACCGTATCTTCGTTGACCGCACGCACCTGACCAATGTGGCTACGCACGGCAATTTGGGCTTGCAGCGGCGGTGGCGGGACGCCAGCCCGCCGCGATGGTTGCAGCGCCGCGCCGCACGAGACGCAAAACCGCGCTTGGGCACGGTTGCCGCGCCCGCAGAGCGGGCAGGCAAGCGGGTAACGGCGCTGGACGGGAAGGCGAGTGGTGATTTGCACTGTCTCGCGCCCTTGCGCGATCTGTTGGGCAAGGCTGGCGAGCATTTGCGACAATTCATGCAGCGCATACGCTGCCTGCTCGCGCGCCACCCCGGTGGAACTCTCGTAGCGCCGCCGCCAGAACGCAACCCCCGCTTCCACAAGCGCTACCAAATCATGTAAGCTGATGGTGTCGGTGGTAAGGGCTAATTGCCGTTCGCCGGTTACGATTACTCGTTCGGGGAAGGGATCCAGCGGTGCGCCGCAGTGTGGACAAACCTGCTGGGCTGTCCCGGTTGCTTTGCCGCAAACTCTGCATCGCCCGATATCTTGTGTTGCCACCGCTGATCCTTGTCGCTGCCGAGATGCGTTACGCTGCCTGCGTGATATGACGTTCAGAAAAAGAGACGGGATGCAATGAGGTTCAGGTAACGAGGCCTACCCTCTTGCAACTTGCCCGACCCTCCCAAAGCGCGTTTCATAGTGGATAGCCGCAACGGTTGGGGCGCATCTAGTTGCAAATCATGGTAATCTGTGCTATCACAAGATCGGTTCGAACGCCTCGCATTATAGCATAGGAGCCGTTCTGTGGCGATTGCCCAGCCGCCGTTGTGCCCGTTTTGCCAAGCCCCGCTGGCCCGCGCTGACGCTCGCTTCTGCCCGTCGTGCGGGAGGTCGTTGCCCGCGTCTGCGGCTTATACACCAGCGACAATTATCGCTGCCGGCAGTGCGGTGTTGCATATCAGCGAACCTAGCGTCGAACGTGATGTGGTCTTAGGCGCGCAACCGGTTACGCTTGGGCGCGCCCCGGATAATGATCTAGTCTTGCAGTCGCGTTTTGTCAGTGCTCGCCATGCCCGGATTGAGCCGGATGGTCAAGGCCACCGGATTGTTGATGTGGGCAGCCGCAATGGTCTGCTCTTTGCTGGCCAGCGTGTCACCGAGCGCGTGTTGGCCGATGGCGATGTGATCCGGATTGGCGATCCGGCGACCGGCAATTTTGTCTCATTGACCTACCGCAATGCGGCGTTAGCAACGGCGGATGCGCTGCGTGCGGCTCCGACCCAATTTCCGCTCGATCCTAACGATCCAGAAATAACCATTGGCCGGGTGGGATGTGACATCATTCTCGATAATCCGCAAGTGTCGCGCTTTCATGCCCAGCTTGATCGCACTCCCGGCGGCGTTGTTCTGCGCGATATGGGCAGCACCAATGGCACGTTTGTCAATGGCCAGCGCGTGATGACGCCAGTGTCGCTCAAGGCCGGTGATGTGATCCAGATCGGTGCGTTCAAGCTTGTGTACAACGTTACCAGTCTTGATCGCTACGATCAACAAGGGGTATTGCGCATTGATGCGCGCAATCTGTCGCGGGTCGTTACCCGTAACGGTGTGCAGCGGGTGATTCTCAACGATGTCTCGCTCTCGATTGCGCCGCGCGAATTTGTCGCGATTGTCGGCGGTTCCGGTACCGGCAAAAGTACTCTGATGAAAGCGCTCTGCGGTTATGCTCCCGCCGAGCGGGGGCAGGTACTGGTCAATGGCGATGATTTTTACCGCAATTTTGCGGCTTATCAGGCGGTATTAGGTTACGTGCCGCAAGACGATATTCTCCATCGGGTGTTGCCGGTGCAGCGGGCCTTGGAATATGCCGCACGGCTGCGGTTGCCGGCGGACACTGCCGATAGCGAGGTGAAGACGCGGATCGAGCGCGTGCTCGACGATGTGGAAATGGCGCCGCACCGTGACAAGCCGATTGAGGCGCTATCGGGCGGCCAGCGCAAGCGGGTGAGCATTGGCGCGGAGCTGCTTGCTGACCCTAGCCTCTTCTTCCTTGATGAGCCGACCAGTGGCCTCGATCCCGGTCTCGAAAAGAAGATGATGTATACTCTGCGCCGATTGGCCGACAGTGGGCGCACGGTGGTGCTGGTAACGCACGCTACCGCCAATATCACGCAGTGCGACCACGTGATTTTTATGGCTGGCAACGGGCGCATGGTCTTCTTTGGCCCGCCGGCTGAGGCGCTGCGCTTCTTTCAAATTACCAGCGGCGATTTTGCTGATATCTACACCAAGATCGAGGGAGTGGCCGCTGCCGATCATCCAGTGGTGCAACAAGATCTGCGAGCTGAATATGAGGGGTGGCGAGCGGCCCATCCGGCAGCGCAGACGCCGCCTAGTTTGGCCGAATTATGGGAGATCCGCTATCGTCATTCGCCGTTGTACCAGCAATATGTCGCCAACCGGCTGGCGACAACGCCAAGCGGGCCGCCGGTGCAGAGGAACGCTACCGTGCAGTCGCCGCAGCGCGTGTCGGCGTGGCGGCAGTTTGTCTTGCTCACCCGGCGCTATTTTGACCTGATGCTGCAAGATCGGCGGAACCTACTAATCTTGTTGCTGCAAGCGCCTATCATTGCGTTGCTGCTGCTGTTGGTGGCGCGCAGCGATGCGCTGACTGGTGTGCAGGCCCAAGACCTCATCCAGCGCGGTGAGGCCAAGAAGCTGCTTTTTATGCTGGCAACGGTGAGTGTCTGGTTTGGTATCATTAACGCGGCGCGCGAAATTACGAAAGAACAAGCCGTGTACCGGCGTGAACGGTTGGTGAATCTGCGTATCGGTCCGTACCTCCTCTCGAAAGTGACGGTGCTGAGCGCGCTGGTATTGGTGCAGACGATCGTCTTGCTCGGCATGGTGTTGCTGAAAGTGGCATTGCCGGGTGAGGTCGGCATTCTGTTGCCGCCGCTCATTGAAACGTTTCTCACGCTGGTCTTGTCTTCCAGCGCGGGTATGGCGCTGGGATTAGCTATTAGTGCGGCCTCGGCGACGCCTGATCGGGCGATTAGTCTGGTGCCGTTTGCGCTAATCCCCCAGATTTTGTTTGCCGGCCTCATCTTCACGATCGAAGGGCTAGCTACCCCGCTCTCGTGGTTGACGATCAGCCGTTGGGCGATGGATGCGCTGGGCGCGAGCCTAGATCTTAATCAGTTGTGTAATTTGCCGAATACGGATGATCAGGGTAGTATTCCGTCCGGTTGCACACCGGCTTTTCTCGAAACGGAAGCCGCGTTCAGCCACGATCCAGTGCATCTGGTCGGGCGCTGGTTGGCCTTGATCGGGTATGCGATCGGTTGTTTGGCGATTGCAGCATGGGTGCTGCGCCGTCGTGATCGGATGGTATAATTATCCATCGCATGAACTAATACGTCATTTACATTAATGAAACCTGTGCATTTTTTGCGTCATCCTGCTTTAATATCGTCTAAACCTTTGCTATTACCCCTGTGCAACACCTTGACGTAAGGCTACCGTTGGCGTATAATCACAATTGACAAATTGAAACAGTTGAGATAATGGCAACCGTAGAGCGCGCCGGTTGTGTGCGCTTACTTTTGTATTATTTCGAGATAGTGTATGTCACTCGGACAAAAGATCGGGCGATTGCGTCAGGAGCGTGGTCTGACGCTGCAAGAGGTGTCTGAAGGATCGGGGTTGACCCCATCATTCCTCAGCCGCCTCGAACGTGATAAAGTCAATATTTCGGTGGCTAATCTGCGCAAACTGGCGCAGTTTTTCAGCGTGCAGATGACCCATTTCTTCGAGGGTGAAGATAATCAGCAAGTTGGTCAGATCGTGCGGCCTGCCGATCGGGTGCGCTTGTCGCTTGATGATGCGCCGGTGCAAGTCTTTTCATTGCTGCCACCTAATAGCGATCTTGATGCGCGCTTGATCGAGGCCTATCCCGGTAGCAGCCAGCAGGGTTTCTCATCGCGGGGCAGCCAGATGGTATATGTGCTGGCCGGCAATGTGCGGTATACTTTAGGTGAAGAGCAATATGACCTCGCCGCTGGCGATACGCTCTTCTTTCGTGATGATACGGCCTATAGCTGGACAAATACCGGCAATTCGATCGCAACGATGTTGACGGTCAGTACGTTGAACCCACGTGATGAACGCTGATGCTCGATCGATGCCAAGCCGGTAGTGTTGTAGAGGTTGCATGAACTTCTTCACCCCTGAACGGATCCGTCTTGGTGCGCGTTGGCTGTTAGTCGCTGTTTCGCTCTATCTCGTTAGTTGGCTCGTGAGCAACGCCACTTCGGCGATTACACCGTTTATTTTTGGTGGTGTGCTCGCTTATCTATTCTTGCCGTTAGTGAATTGTTTTGAGCGGTGGCTGCCGCGCTGGCTGGCAATTCTGTCGGTCTATGTGGTTATCTTCGGCGTTATTGTCGCTGCGATTGCGTTTGTGGTGCCGCCGCTCATTGCCCAGATCGCCGAATTGGTCCGCGCGTTGCCGGATATTGCGACGATTCAGCGCGAAGCCAACCGGCTGATTGATGAGTACGAACAGTTGCTGGCTAGCTTGCCGCCACCCGTGCAGGCGGAAGTGCAGAATGCCATTGCCTCAGCCACTGCTGAGGGGTTGAGCACGCTGCGGGCTAATTTCGTGGGCTACTTGCAAGGAATTGGCCAGTTTTTGATCAATAGCGTGCTCTCGGTCTTCAATACTGTGACCTTCCTGCTTGGCTTCTTTCTTGTCCCGTTTTGGCTTTTCTATGTCTTGATGGATGCCCGCGCCGGGCGCGAGTATTTCAACAACTTGATCCACCCGCGCTTGCGAGCTGATGTGTGGGCGATGCTCTCGATCATCAATCACGACCTCAGCGGCTACCTACGCGGCCAGTTGATCCTTGGCACCTCGGTCGGTCTCGCCTCGTGGATTGGGCTTACGGCACTCAACATGGCGGGAATGAAGATTCCGTATACTGTTCTGTTGGCCGTCGTTGCTGGTATCACCGAGTTGGTGCCAGTGATCGGCCCGATTATCGGCGCGATTCCGGCGATCTTGCTGGGGTTGGCTGATTCGCCGACCACCGCGCTGGCGGTGACGATCCTCTACATCGCGATCCAGCAGCTTGAAAATCATATTCTGGTGCCGCGCATCATTGGCGAGAGCGTCGGTGTGCATCCGGCCATCCTGATGGTGGTGTTGGTCGTTTGCTCGCAGGTCTTTGGTCTGCTGGGCGCTATTCTCTCGGCTCCGCTCAGCGCGATGGCGCGCGATCTGTTCTTGTATCTGTATGGGCGGCTCAGCGACCCGCCGAGCCCGGCCGGTGTGTTGCCGGCCCGTTTGCGTCCGGTGGCGGCGTTGGCTGAAGTGATAGCTGAAACTGCTCTGTCGACAGATCAACCGGCTCAAGACGCCCCCCGCTCGCCTCTAGCTGACGAGGTATCTGTCGAGCGATCAAGCAGCAATTGATGCGCGTGCCGTCGATCACGCTCTGCTTGCGGTTGCTGCGAGTGTTGGCGGGGTATCGGTTCGGCATAAATGAGCGACAGGCAATGGCGCCTGTCACTCGTTGTATGAGCCGGTTGGTAGCGGGGCAATTGCTAATGTACCTGCGGTGTTTGGCCGCTCAAGCGCCAACGCGACAAACTGGTGCGCCCAAGCCGGCGCCATAACGAACTGATCAGCCGGCGGCGACGACGGCGAGCGTAACGGGCAGCGTAGAAGGGGTCACTCTGGCAAAGCTGTCGGCGCACGCGCAGGCTGTGCCCCGATAAAAGGCCACTAACAAATGCCCCTAGATCGGCGAGTGATGCCAGTTTATCCGCCACCGCTAATACCCAGCCTTCCCGTGTGGTTGGACGCGGCCCGAAGGGGTACATATGGCTAATGATCGCGGCAGAAACCTCGGCTGGCTCACCGAGTTCGGCAGCAACTCGTGCGGCGATTGCGCCGTGCGTGGTCAGCGTGCCATACCGTGAGTCAAGATCATGGAGGAGGGCGGCGCGCGCGCACGTCACCTGATCGGCACCAAAAAAAGGCGCTAGATAATATGAAAAGTGAACCGAGCGGAGCAGATGATCATGCTTGGGAACACTGTGGTGCATGTGGTGGCGTGTCTCAACAACCCGTGGGTGGTGTAGTAGATCTGCGATTGTCTCCCAGTACATTGCGCCCCTTCTCCTGATGTCGTCATGCCTGTTAAGTTATACCACTTCTTGTTCGCCAACGCAATGGTAGCGCAATGATTCTACCACGGCATTACCATCCTGTTCTGCTGAAAAGGTCTATATTTCAGATATTCCTCAGGTATAATACCTATGGAGCCGTTGTGATGTGGTGATGATCGGAGAAGACACTATGAAATTGAAAGGGCGCGTTGTCATTATTACCGGCGCTTCGAGCGGGGTGGGTTACGCGGCTGCTCGTCTCTTCGCGCGCGAAGGTGCAACCGTGATCGCTGCTGCCCGGCGGCGTGATCGGCTCGAACATCTGGTCAGTATGATTACGACCGAAGGCTACAATGCCTTCGCCATTCCCACCGATATTACGGTGCCAGCGCAGGTGCAGTATCTCGTTGACTCGACCGTGCAGATGTTAGGCCGGATCGATATCGTCCTCAATTGCGCTGGCAATGTCGAGAAGATCGCTCCGCTTGAGCAGTTTACCGATGCCGAATGGCAGGCGGTGATGGATGTTAATCTCAACGGCGTGTTCTACCTGATGCGAGCAGTCGCGCCGTATATGAAGCGCCAGCGTAGTGGGACGATCGTGAATCTCGGTTCACGGGTCGGCAAAATTGGGGTTGCGAATATCGCACCCTTCTGTGCGGCGAAGTTCGCTCTGTCGGGCTTGTCGCAGGCACTAGCCCAAGAGTTGCGCCCGTACAATGTCTTCGTCACCACTGTCTTCTCTGGCATGATCGACGCTGATATTGCCCCGCTCAACCCGGCCGAAGAATTACGCAAACGTTTGATGACGGTCGATGATGTGGCGCAGGCGCTGCTATGGGTCTGCACCTTGCCGCCAAGTCTGCGAGTTGATGAATTACCCATTATGCCGCGCACCGTCGATCTGTAATTGCGTCGGGAGCTGCTATGGCCGAACAGGCGTCGCGTGAGTGGTGGGAAGAGCTGCTGCAAGTCTATGAGTTTGCCCACTATCGCCAGTATGCCGATGAGTTGACCCGCCGCGAAGTCGATTTTCTGATCGATGCCCTTGGGTTGCAAGGAGTTGAGACGATTCTCGATGTGGCTTGCGGCGGTGGTCGCCATAGCTTGGCATTGGCGGCGCGCGGGTGGACGGTCACCGGCCTTGATGCTGCGGCGCCGGTGATCGACCATGCCCGTGCGGTTGCCGCCGAACGTGGGTTGAACGTGGAGTTTGTCACCGGCGATATGCGGGATTTGCCGTACCGCGAGCGGTTTGATGTGGTGCTACTCATGAATAGCAGTCTTGGCTTTTTCGACGATGCCACGAACCAAGCGGTGCTCAACGGCATTGCCCGCGCGCTCGTGTATGGCGGCAAGCTGGTGGTGCAGTGCCTGAATCCGTACCAGATTAGCCGTTATCTGCACGATTTTCGCAGTGGTTGGTATCCGATCGGCAGTGGGTTTGTCTTGCGTGAGGCGCGTTTTGATCCGCGGCGCGCGACGCTCGAAATCGATTATCGCTATGTTGATGCCAGTCGCGGGATTGATGTCACCCATCCCGGTGATCAGATCCGGCTCTACGGCTTCCCTGAATTGACGGCAATGCTGCGCGCCGCTGGCCTTCGTCCCCTGAGCGTTTTTGGTGATGCGGCCTTGCCGCCGGTGCCCTTTGCGGAAGAGAGTATTTGGCAGGTGGTGATCGCAACTCGCGACCGGCCGGTCATGAGGGAGGCAGAGGATGCAGATCACGCTGATCGGTGAATTTGAAGCGGCTTACCATCCTGAGGCGACGCCAGCGTTGATATTGCATCATCTCATTCGCGGGTATGATGCAGTTGTGCTCAATGCCGATGAGGTAGCGGTGTTGCGCGAATTGCTCGGCGCGGTGCAGAAGCGGATTCGCGAACTCGGCGGCTACCGGTTAATCCTTGGCGCCAGTGGTGATCTCACGTTTTACACCGCGACCGGTCAACGCAGCGCGTATCTGACTGCCGATCAGATGCGCCAATTGGCCCGCCTCATTGGTGCATCTCCGCCGCAGCCGGCTGAGGTTCACCAGTAGCTGATCGCAACCTGAGGCAACAGCCCGTCAACAACTGCACGATTAATCGCGCCGGGCGCTAACGTTTGCGCGTCAGCGACGGCACAGGCGGTTGCGATCCGCAAGGCCTCAGCGAGCGATTCGCCGGTGCTTATCGCTGCCGCAAACCCGGCAAAGAACGAGTCGCCACACCCGATCGGATTATGGGCAGTGATGGGTGGCGGGATTGCGAGTACACCGCCCTCTTTGTCAATGCCCACTGCACCGTGTGCGCCAAGCGTCACTACGACTCTGCTGATACCTTGCCTGTACACATGTTCGACTGCGCGTTGCGCTATCGCTACATTGTCAATGCTCACGTCGAGCAATGAACCCAATTCTGCCCCGTTGACCTTTACCACATCCGGTTTGGCGGCAACTGCCGCCGCTAGCGCCGGGCCGCTGGTGTCAACCATCACTCGGCGACCGCACCGATGCAAGACTTCAATCAGATAGCTAAGCACTGTAGGTGGCGGCCCCGGCGGTAGACTGCCGCAGATGAGATACCAAGCGGTAGGTATGGCCAAAATTCGATCTACGTATTCGCGCCACTCGGATTCACTTACGCACGGTCCAACCTCATTAAGCACCGTTACTCGCTCGGTGGTTGGATCGATCAGCAATGTGCAGATACGGGTTTCGCCACCTATGGTCACCGTATGCATCGGCAGACCCTCTTGCGCGGCAAGCCATGCTACCTGCTGACCGGTTAAACCGCCAAGCGGTGCGCAAACCACGGCATTGACCTCTATTGCTTGCGCTGCACGAGTGACGTTGAAGCCTTTGCCACCAGCAGCAACCTGAACGTCTGACACGCGCCGAATGGTACCGGGTTGTAGTTCCGGTACAATCAAGATCCGATCAAGTGCCGGATTAGGGGTAATAACACAGAGAGTTGATGGTTGAGGCATACCATGTTCACTTAGCGATGAGCAGCGTGTTCATCCAAAGAGCGTTTTCAGTAGTATACCAAAACCGTGTAAGAGGGCTAGTGGGGGTGACCCGTCGGGGCTGCCCGACGGGTTCTGGCGCATGGTTGTTTGTCGGGTGATGAATCGGGGGAGGGGTGACCCGTCGGCTGGCCCCGACTAATAGTTGAGCCTAACCCACCTGCTTTGATGGCTCAGCCGCAGGCGTGGGCGGATTCGTCAGTTGCCCGGCCAGTCGCGCGCGTGCCATCTGCAACACTTGGCAACTCTCGCTATGGGCGTGGCAGCGCGGGCAACCGGCGACCAGCCGCTTTTCGTGCAACTCGATAATCGCGTCCGCCGAACTCCAGTAGATATTGCGTGCGCCGACCAAATCAAACAGACCCGTGCGCCGGAACATCTCGAGCACATTAGGTTGAAGCGCAGTGAAAATCACTTCACCGCCGCGGGCATGGTGCTCTTCCACGATCTGGTGCAGCGCCTGAATGCCCATCGCATCAACGAGTGGCACACCGCGCATGCTAATGATAATTGTGTGATAATCGCTGGCGGTCTCAAATGCTTCGAGCACCGTTGTCACACTGCCAAAAAAGACTGGCCCGGTCAAGTAGTAAACGTGAATGCTGGGGCAGGTAGCGGTGATCGGCGTTCCTTGCACTTGCAACTGTTGGGGATTAATTGGTGCGCTCGTTACAACGGTGCTAGTGGCCGACTGGCGTAGGTAGATGACTGCCGAAATCGCAATCCCGATCAAGATGGCTTGGGTCAGATCGAGCGCAGCCGTCGCCAGCATCGTGATGAAAAAGCCAGCCAGTGCGTGGCGCAGGCGGGTATTGACGAAGAAGTGAATGCTCTCCCATTCATTCATCCGCCACGCCGTGACCAAGAGTACGCCTCCCAGTGCTGCCAGTGGTACGTAGCGAATAATTGGCCCCAATGCCAACGCACTCGCGAGTAAAAGCAGGGAGTGGATAATACTAGTCAGTCGGGTGACTGCCCCACTTTTGATTGCCACACTGGTGCGTGCAATGGCAGCGGTGGCCGGTACTCCACCGAAGAAAGGGATAAGCAAATTGCCGACCCCTTGTGCGACCAGCTCTTGATTGCTGTCGAACGGTTTGCCGCTCATCGTTGAACCGACGGCGCCGCAGAGCAGGCTCTCGATCGCGCCGAGCGCGGCAATCGAGACGGCTGGTGCCAAGATGTCGCTTAGATGTTCCCACGGAATATGCTCCCATGTTAAGCGATGCTCGAGCAAAATGGTTCGTGGAATATCACCAATAATCGGTACATTCCAGCCTAACCCAACACTCACTACAGTTGCAACGACAATCCCTGCCAACGACGCAGGGATAGTTTTGTTGAAACGGGGCAAGACAAGCATCACCGCAATCACAATACCGGCAATCAGCACAGTGTGCCAATCAGGCATCAGCGGGTGGGTGAAATAGTGCAGCAGTTTTTCGAGGGCATTTTCAGCTTTAGGAGTCTGAATGCCAAGTACATTATCAAGCTGGCCGATCGCGATGATCAGCGCAATGCCGCTGGTAAATCCGGCAATAACCGGTGAGGGGATAAACGCGATGTAGCGTCCTAACCGGGCAATGCCGAGTGCAATCATCATAAGTCCGGCCAGCAAGGTGGCAACCCATACTCCTTCGATCCCGTAGCGCGCTGAAATTGCGATCAAGATCGCCGACATCGCGCCGGTTGGGCCGCTGATCTGGTATGCTGCACCACCTAGACCGCCAATGATCAGACCGGCTAGAATAGCGGTGACGAGACCAGCCGGTGCATCGGCGCCAGAGGCGACACCAAAAGCGAGGGCAAGTGGCAGAGCGACTGCACCGGTGGTGAGACCGGCTAGCACATCGGCACGTAGTGCATTGCCTGAATAACCGGCAAATTCGCGCCGCAAGATGGAGAACAATGGGATTCGATTGAGCGTGCTGTTCATGATGATGCCTTAATAAAAATATGATAATACTTGCATATTCTCATATTTGCGAAGTATAGCACTGTTGCCAAGGGCTGTCAACGGGATAACTAGGCGGATTGGAACGAGATGGCTGTTATGGTAGAGCAGCGGAAATTTGCAAGACAGTAGCTCATTTGGCGTAGTTGGTATGCGCTCGCGTTGTCGTATGTCATTGCGAAGGCGGTTTTGGTAAGGCAGCGCCTTGCCAAAACTGGCTGAAGCCATCTCTTGAGCGCGGAGCAATCGCTACGGCGGTCGGCAACTCCACTGAGCGCCCGTTGCCACGCAGAGCTATTTGGTGCAGCGTTCTATCTGGTCTCGTCGTGTGGATACCTTCTCTATCTTGACGGTTGCACACTTTTATGTTACAAGTATCTAAATATTAGAATATTTGAAGAGGTGTCTCATGCCGCTGCATCGCTTCAAAGCCGAGTTCTTCAAGGCCCTTGGCCATCCCACCCGGCTCGCCATTCTCGATCAACTGCGCACTGGCGAGCGGAGCGTGCAGGAATTGCAGCAGGCGCTGGCGATCGAGCAATCGAATGTGTCGCAGCAGCTCGCTGTGCTGCGCAATAAGAATATCGTTGATTCGCGTAAAGAGGGTACCACTGTCTACTATCGCGTGCGCGATCCGATGATCTTTCAGTTGCTCGACGTGGCCCGGCAGATTTTCAACAACCATCTAATTGATACCCAAGAAATGTTAGCAACCTTGAGTGAAGAGACGTAATCCTATGGTAGAGACGTTGCCGTGCAACGTCTCTCAGCAACGTTTCTCGACAACGTCTTTCAGCAACGTCTCTCGGCAACGTCTCTCCTGCAACGGTCTCTATTCACCCTCCCACCAATTCGGGTCATACGCCGGCAATTCGCAGCGTAGGTTGGGATACTTACGGTAGCCCATCACGAAATCCGCCTGCAACAGCTCTTGCAGCTCACGGGTGCCTTCGTAGATGATCGCGCCGCGCGCATTGCGCAGATACCGCTCAACCGGATACTCGTCGGCGTAGCCATACGCGCCGTGGATTTGGATGGCGTCGTCGGCAGCTTCAAAGCTGCTCACGGTCGCGTGCCATTTAGCCAGCGTCGTCTCGCGGGTGTTGCGCAAACCCTTGTTTTTCATCCAGCCGGCCCGGTACACCAGCAGCCGCGAGGTGTCGAGTTTGCGCACCATGTGGCTAATCATCCGCTTGACAAGCTGGTGTTCGCCGATCGGCACGCCGAAGGTCTGCCGCTCGCGGGCATAACGGATGCTGGCTTCGAGACTAGCTTGGATCAGGCCGGTTGCTCCGGCAGCCACCGTGTAGCGACCATTGTCGAGCGCAGCCATCGCGATCTTGAACCCCTCCCCCTCTTCACCCAATCGATTCGCGAGCGGCACCCGCACGTCTTGGAAGACGACGCCGCCGGTGTTGCCGGCGCGCACGCCGAGTTTGCCGTGAATCGGGTAGCTGCTCACGCCGGGCATTGTGCGTTCGACGATGAATGCGGTGATGCCGCGTGGGCCTGCTGTCGGGTCGGTCTTGGCAAAGACAAGAAAATTGTCGGCCAGATCGGCCAGACTGATCCATATCTTTTCACCGTTAAGAACGTAGTAATCGCCGTCGCGGCGGGCGGTGGCTTGCATTGCGGCGGCATCGGTGCCGCTGTTCGGTTCGGTGAGACAGTAGGCGGCCAGTTTTTCGCCGCGGGCCTGTGGTGCGAGGAAGCGTTGTTTCTGCTCTTCGGTGCCCCATTGCAGCAGTGAGAGCGAGTTGAGGCCGGTATGCACGCTCATCACCACGCGCAGAAAGCTATCGACTCGCTCCAACTCTTCACATACCACCGCCAAAGCGAGATAATCCATCCCGGCCCCGCCGTACCGTTGCGGAATGCAGATACCGAGTAGCCCTAGCTCTCCCATTCGTTTCAGCACCGGACGCAGATGCGGGCGATCTTCCGGCCCTTCAGCTTTCGCGCCGCTGCGATCCCATTCGCGGATGTGAGGCGCTACCTCGCGCTCGGCGAAGTTGCGCACCGTCTGACGCAGCATGTCGTGTTCAGGGCCGAGAAACATGTCGTAGTTTGCCGTCAAATCCATTGCGATACTCCTTTGTATCGGGCCGAGCGGGTCAGCCGCGCTTGCCGCTACACGAATACCTTGATTATACCGTGAGTGGCGATGATGCGTGCCAAGCGGGGCAGTGCAGCAGATGGTGTTTCATTTGGGCGTTTTTTGCGGCTATTCTTCTTTGATCATCGGCAGGCTACCTTTTGACGCAATGTGCACATTGTATTACACTTCAAGGCAATCACGCCGTGTTACTGTCCCACATGTTCGCAATTTACTTACCAGAAAGGAGAGGGCTTATGATGCCGCCACGAGAGTTTATCATGCCCGCGCAGATGGTGATCGGTTCGGGTGCCGTTGAGCAGACCGGCGCGCAGTGCGCCAAACGGGGATGGAAAAAGGCGCTGATTGTCACCGATCAGATTATGCAGAAGATCGGTGTTGTTGGGCAGGTAGAGCAGAATCTGGCCAATCATGGGATTGCCAGCGTCGTGTATGCCGGTGTCAATACCGAACCGGTGGTTGAGTATGTGCAAGAGGCGTTAGCTGCCTATCACGAGGGCGGGTGTGATTTCGTTTTGGCGGTGGGTGGCGGCAGTCCGATCGACACTGCCAAGGCGGTGGCGGTGCTAGTGACCAACCCCGGCTCGATTGAGCAGTACAAGGGGATCGGCAAGATTGCCAATCCCGGTGTGCCGTTGGTCGCTATTCCGACTACCGCCGGCACTGGCAGCGAAGCAACTATTTATACGGTGATTACCGATCAAAAAACCGATGTTAAAATGCTCATCGGCAGCCCGCACCTGATGCCGACGATTGCAATTGTTGATCCCATGTTGACCGTTTCGTCGCCGCCAAGCGTGACAGCAGCTACCGGTGTTGATGCGTTGGTGCATGCGATCGAAGCCTACGTTTCGGTCAAGCGGCAGCCCATGACCGATGTGCTGTGTTTGTCGGCGATAGAGTTAATTTCTAGCAACATCCGGCAGGCGTGGGCAAATGGCAACAACATTGAGGCACGCGAGAAAATGATGCTCGGCGCGACGCAAGCTGGTATTGCGTTCAGCAACTCGTCGGTGGCGCTTGTGCATGGCATGTCGCGCCCGATTGGTGCCTACTTCCACATTGCCCACGGTGTCTCGAATGCGGCCTTGTTAGCAGTGGTGACGGAGTTCAGTCTAGTGGGTGATCCGAAGCGCTACGCCGATATTGCGCGGGCAATGGGTGAGCCGATTGATGGCCTATCGCTGATGGAAGCAGCCGATCGTGCCGTCGTTGCGATCCGCCGACTGGTGCGTGATATCAAGATCCCGTCGCTGCGCCAGTTGGGTGTTGAACGTGAGCGGCTGATGGAGTTAGCGCCGGCGATGGCGGATGCGGCGATCGATAGCGGTAGCCCGGCTAATAATCCGCGCAAGCCAACCAAGCAAGAGATCATCGAATTGTACGCCAAAGCCTACGACGAAGGCGATCGCATAGCCGTTTAGTAATAGCGGAGGGGCACCGCAGTCGCGGCGCCCCTCTACGTGCGCCACTTCCGGCAAACAATCGTTGTCCCAACGCCTTCTTTCGACTTAATATCAAATTCGTCCATCAACCGTTTAGCGCCGGGCAACCCCATCCCCATGCCGCGCGAGGTACTATAGCCATCTTGCATCACCAGATCAATATTCGGGATGCCGGGGCCTTGATCCTCGCAGATAATCTCGATCCCCTTGCGCGACCCCTTCTCAATATCACGTACCGTAACATTGCCAGTACCAGCGTAGAGGAAGATATTGCGCGCCAGCTCGCTTACGGCAGTTGCGATGCGCGCTTGATCAATCGGCCCGAAGCCAAGCGCCTTGGCCATATCGCGAGCCATGGTGCGCGCGATGACAATATCAAGGTCGCTTCGAATGACAGCAGTCTTACTCTGCGCCATCGTCGCTCTCCTCATTGGTCAGTCGCTGCATCATGGCCAACCCCTTTTCGAGGTTGAGCGCCGTGAGCACCCGCGGTAATTCAAGCCCTAGCTCGACCAACGTAATCGCGACCGCCGGCTGCAAGCCGGTAAGCACGACCCGCGCTCCCATCAGGCCGGCCATCGCCGCGATGTCGGCGATGAGACGCCCGATGAAACTGTCAACGACATCGAGCGCCGTCAGATCGATAATCACCCCGCGAGCGCGCGTGTCATGGATCTTTTGCAAAAGATCGTCTTTAAATTGTACTGCGGAGGCATCATGGAGAGCTACCTGAATCGAGGCGATCAGGATGTCTCCAATTTTCAAGATCGGGATGCGAAGATTATCCAAGACGCGCTCCTCATCTCATTCCAGCGAGCGTTGTATGTTCGCCCTCATATTATCGCATACCTGCAAGCACTCCGGCAATGACCGCCCCAGCTAACAATGGCACACTCAGATTGTCGGTGCCGTGTGGTGAGACTCCTTCGGCAACCGTTGCAACGAATGCCGCGGCCACGCTTGCCGCAAGGGCCACCCCCGCCCCGATCGGCGCGCTCTGTGGGCTGAGTGCCGACCCCGGCACCAGCAGCAGGGTGAGGAACATTGCGATCGCACTCGCTGCAAACATTGCAGCCGAGCCTTCAAACGAGCGTCGCCCACGCCCGACTTGGTAGTGATGGCGGCCCCAGCGCTTGCCGATGATTGCGGCGAGAGCGTCGCCCCACGTCATTGCCATTGTGCCGGCGGCGGCAATATATCCACGATCGTCTGGTGAATTGGTGCGCCAGAAGATCAGAAACAAGATCGTGATTGACAAGGCAAAATAGACCGTTCCCGGTGTGCTGTCAGGCGCGTCAACCGCTTCGAGCAGCCGGAAACGGTAAAAAATGAAATTGAGTACGATAAAGGTGGCAAAGGGAATGATGCCGATCGTCCAGTTCTCAAAGAGGGCTAGTACGCCAAACACCCACATTCCAGCGCCAATGTGAACGAACTTGCGGGTGAAATCTTGCGGATAGCCGCGCCAGCGGCGGATGACTTCGGCTATGATAAGAAGACCAAAGGCGTACCCGAACGAGACAAGTAGGCCAATCAGATCGCGTGTACTCATAGTGGCGCCGGTGCTATCGATGGCGAAACTTGCCTCTTATTCTATCCGTAGGCAGGCAAATCGTCAATTGATGACCGGTAGTGGGTGTTGTGAATGTTTAATGACAAAAACGAATGAACGAATGGTAACGGGTGATCTCGCGCCGCACGGCGCTGCGGCTCAACCATCACGCGCACGCCGCACGCCGCCCGTACAGTCGCGCGTCAGTGCGGCTCCAATTCTGCACGGCAGTGCGGCTCAACCATCAAATGCACCAATATTCCTGCTTTAGAGGCTCAGATAGACTATTAAACCCCCGTTTCTTCTGATAAAATAATGTCTAGATCTCAGCAGATTGAGCTGTACCATTGTATTGTTCAGCGTGAAACGCGAACGAGCCAAGCGTAAGGGGTGGCGTTCTATGCCTGACCGCATTCTCCTGCATGTACTGCGGTTAGCTGCAGAGAGCGAGGATCTTGAACCGACTGCTGTAGTAGTTAATATGACTAATTAAACCTAGCTTACAGTCGTATGACTAGCCGTCCAAGCCTGCCTGATCGCTGCTTTGCCGTTTGTGTTGGCGTGAATGAGTACAATCATGTCTCCGGGCTAAGCGCACTGCGCTACGCCGAGAACGATGCGCGCGCCATGGATGCGCTGCTCAACGATCTGGGCGTACCACCAGAGCATCGTCGCCTCCTTTGTGGCACCGAGGCGACACTGGCCAATGTCACCGCTGCCCTTGATGAGCTATTCGTTGACCGTGCTGGCGTCAATGATTTTCTAGTGTTCTACTTTGCCGGTCACGGCGTACCGGTCAGTTTCGATGATGGTGACCCAGAGGTCTTCCTTGCCTCGTGGGATTTTGACTACGCCCAATTACAAAAAAAGTCGTTTCGAATCAATCAGTCGCTGAGTTTACAACGTCTGCGCAGGGATTATTTTGAGGGTGAAGGCGCGCGCAAGCGGCTATTCATCCTCGATAGTTGCTACAGCGGCGATTTTCTTGGTCCCGGTTATCGTGACAACGGGGTAACGCTGGTGCTAAGTGAGGTGAGGCGTCTGCTGCCCGGCAATGCCACTGGGCGGGCGGCGTTGGCTGCTTGCCTACCAAACAAACTGGCTCGTGAAGACGATCAGCTCCGGCACGGTCGCATGACCTACTATGTGCTGCAGGCGCTGTATGGCCACGCTCCTGATGCTCGCGAGCCAGACGGCTGGGTGACGATACAGAGCCTGCATAGTTACCTTGATCGCAACCTCGCGCCATTTCAGCGTCCGGTGCTTAGCGGGCAATTCACGCGCATGCCACTGGTGCACTTTGAACCGCCAGCTCAGTCTACTCCGCTGCCACCGCTTGATCGTGGTGCGTATCTGCAACGGCTTATCGAACTCAACCAGCAGATTGATCTGCGTGGTTTGGGCGGGCCGGTGCAGAAACTGCCGCTTGAACGAGTCTATGTGGCGCTGAAAGCGGATGCTGCGCCGCCTGCTGAACGACGCGCCGCTGCCAGCTATGTCGAGCAACTGGTTTTGTCGCGGGCACCCGATACGTCTGATCCGTACCTCCAGCGGGCATTGATTCGCCAAACGCTGGCCCGTGGTGATCCAATCGCACTCAACCTGCTGCGCCGTTCTGTTGATGGTGACGCTACGTCGCCTGATGGTCGGCCTTCCCGTCTGAACCTCGGCGAGTTGCTGGCGCGCGAGCGGTGGGCAGTACTGCTTGGCGATCCCGGCGCCGGCAAGACCACTCTGTTGCGCTGGACGGCGCTTACCTTTGCGCAGGCATTGTTGGCGGGGCGTGAGCGGGTCGTTGTGCCTGCGGTACAGGTGTACGCTGATGAAGAGAATCCCGATCAGAAGCCAGATGTCGATCTTGGGGCTGCGCGTCTGCCGGTGCTCTTGCGCCTTGCCGACTACGAAGCGGCGCGCTGGGCGGATGGACGAGATACCAGCTTGACCATTGCTGCGTTTCTAGGCCGTCAGCCTTGGCTAGGCCAGCCGCTGTTCGCTCATGCCGAGCAGGGGGAACGGCTCTTGCACCAAGCACTGACTCACGGTCAGGCGCTGATCCTGTGTGATGGTCTCGATGAGATTGCCGATCAGACCCGGCGTGGGCGGGTGGTAGATGCGCTGACCGCATTTATCCACGAGTATGTACGTGATCCGGTGAGTGGCTACTGTCCGGTTGATGAGGATCGAAACACCGATTGGACGCTACCGGCCGAACACGGCGGCAACCAAATTCTTATTACCAGCCGCATCGTTGGTTATTATCTGGCCCCCCTGCCCGCCACTATTCCGCATTATACCGTCGCCGAGCTAAGCGAGGTGGCTATCCGGCGCTTCTGCACAGCGTGGGGGAGTGCAGTGGCCGTAGCAACCGGTGATGCTGACCTACCGGCGCGTGTTGCGACCCTCGCGCAAGCGCTCGTTGATCGGCAGCGTCCCGATTTGCGCGAATTAGCCGGTAACCCACTCTTGCTGACCGCTTTGATCGCCCAATACGGTGCAGCGCCGACCGATCTGCCCCGCCGCCGGGTTGAACTGTACGACCGGGTGACCGATGCCTTTTTGCGGCACCGCCCTGATGCGCTCGTCGCAATCGGGATGAAACACTATGAACTGCGCTATGCGCTGGCACAGGTGGCGCTACGGTTGCACGCCGATGCTGACCATCCCACCGGTTTCGTTTCCTACGACGAGTTGCATGACTGGTTGACCACGGCGCTGAAAGCGATTGCACCTTCACCGGAAAGGCAGCGGCGTGCGCGGATCGATGCTGAAGCAATCATCACGTATGTGCGTGAGGCGGCCGGGTTGTTTATGGAGCGTGGTGAAGGTATCTACGCCTTCCTCCACCGCAGTTTTCAAGAATATTTTGCAGCGCTAGCGTTGAGTTGGGACGATACCGAGGCAGCACAGGCGATTACTGCTCGTCTCGATGACCCGGCGTGGCATGAGGTGCTGATCCTTGCCATTGCTAATCTTAGCCGTACTAAGCAAAAGCTGACAACACTAATGCGGGCACTGATTAACGCCCCTGAACCGGCGCCGGGAATCTTGCCACGCAATGCACTGTTCATCGCTCGCTGTGTTGGTGAGCTGATCACTCCGCCGCCAGCAGAAGTCGTTGCCGAAGCGGTAGTACAGTTGGTGACTGCCTGTGCTCCCCATACATGGCCTGCCACGATCGCTGACGATACGCCCGCACCGTTGCGTGCAGCAGTGGTGACAGCATTAAAACAACTGTGGTCGCAATCCGGCGCTGTGAAAGGCATGGTTCAGGTGATGACCGATCCTGATCCAGCTCGCCGCTTCGCTGCCATTGATCTTCTGCTGGAATGTGAGCTGACACACCCTGATCTTGTACCGGTGCTGATTGTTGCAGGCCGTGATTTCGTCGAACCGACAGCAATCTTGCTCAAGGCTATCGAGCGGTATGCCGAGGTATATCCCACTGCCTTCACCCCAGCATTGCTACCGGTGCGTCGCTGGCTGCACGCCGGAGACGACGGGATTGATCCGGCGTGGCGCATGCTGATCCGTGCCGTCTATAGCTTGGGATGGCGTGCGCCAGATGTGCCGCTGAAC
This sequence comes from uncultured Chloroflexus sp., assembly GCF_938091255.1. Lineage (NCBI taxonomy): Bacteria > Bacillati > Chloroflexota > Chloroflexia > Chloroflexales > Chloroflexaceae > Chloroflexus > uncultured Chloroflexus sp. The sequence goes on along the minus strand of NZ_CALLJH010000028.1, from coordinate 42,702 downwards.
GCCGCTGAGGTGATGCTTGACTCGCCGCTCACCCCGCTGCTCGAACCGCTCTGGCAGCGGCGGGCCGCGCCGGCAGATCTGATCACGGCATTGGAAACTTACCGTGCGTCTACAACTGATCACGCGCTGATGCGTGATGTGGCTTTGGCGTTGAGTATCCTCACCGGTGCTGATTGGCGCGATCTACCGCTGCCGGTGCAACGCGCTGTTGCAGGACGCATTATTCAGCGTTGGCTTACTACTATCGCACGCCTAGAGGAACCTCTTTTCCATACCCTTTACCTTAATCTCAATCTCGACCTCGTCCGCACTCGCGATCGCGCTACTGATTTCGACCTCAGCCTCGACTTTGCCCGCTCTCGTGCCTACGCCCTTTCCCATGCTCCTAGCCGCTATGTTCGTGTCCCCGATCGTCCCTATGTTCGCACCTACGCTTTCGCCCGTGCCTATGCCTGCGCCGCTGCTCGCGCTCGTATCCGGGCCGCTGCTCGCGCTCGTATCCGGGCCCGTGCTATTGCCCACACTCTCGTCCGTTTTCACGCCATTGTCCTCGCCTTTAGCCGTGCCATCGACCGCGCTCGCACCCTCGACGGCGATCTCGATCATGCCCTTGCTCGTGTCCGCATTCGTGCTCATACCCGCGCACAAGCCCTTATCCTCGCGCGCACACGTGCCCGTGCTCTTGCCCGTACTCGTGTGCGTACTCGTGCCCGTGGGCGGGCCCGTGCCCTTGCCCGTATCCTTATCCTTACCCGCGTCCGTGCTCATGTGCGTGCCCGCGCTCGCAACCTGCTGAATACGATATGTGTTCTGATCGGTCAGTATTTAGATCGGGCTTTAGTAGAAACAGGCGTCGATCACGTATCGATTGCTCAGGCGCAGGCAGCGTTGCCCGATGTGCGCGCATTGGTAAATGAACATGGAGTGAGCGAGTGGCAGTTGGCGGTGGATGTGTTGGCAAATCAATTGGTGCAGCCTGATGGTGCGGTGTTTGATGGTCGACGAAGGCTGACTCTGTCGGCAGATGTGACCTTGCCGTTAACAACCGAGCAGCATGCAGCCTTAGCACTGCCGAATGAGGTAAAGAAGCGGCGCGCTGTGCTGGCGCAGGTACGTGGCTGGCTTACGAGTGCCGATCCGGTCGCGCGCGCGAGTGCCGGTCTGCTGCTGCTTGAAGCCGGTGAGCGCACACCGGAATCGGTTGCTGCCGCATTAGATTTGTTGACCAGCCCACATGATCTGTTCCGCTACCGGGCGTATCGGGTGCTCGTGCGTGATAGTAACGCCGATGAGTGGTCGTTGTCAGCAATCGAGCGGCTAGCACAGGTGGCGCAGGAAGGGCATACGATTCTTGAGGGACATCTGCGCACGATGTATGCCGGCTGGGCGTTGCAGCGGATTGAGTATACGGACGCTGCTTGGATCACCGACTGGATCGCGCGGTCTGATGCGGGTGATCGGGTCAGTCGCTACATACTCGGCTCGATCCATCGCCTTGCTGAGGGGTGCTGGCCCCCACTACTAGACAATTTGCGCATCGCAAGTCCCGACACGCAGGCGGCAATTCTCACTTCGCTCTACTGGCTCTTGCAGGCCACACCGCCTCGGCATCCGCACCTATCGGCTACGGTGGATGTTCTGCTTGGCCTGAGTGCCGCGCCGTCGCCGGTTAGCGCGATGGCGCTGCGAGCATTAGGCTCTGCCCGCGCTCTTAGTGCAGACCAGACGGCACAGCTCTGTCAATTGGTGGAGCTGTCTGAACCGCCAGCGGCGCTGTGGGCAACGTTGGCTCGGTTGAGTAGCTTGCCCAACACTGACACTATTGCCGTTACTCTCGCTGCTGCGCCGGACATACCGGCCGTGCGTGCTGCGCGGGTACGACGGGCGGTGCAGCAGGGTATTGCGGCAAAACGGCAAGCTATCTCGTTGGCGGAACTGACTGCAATTGTTCCTAAACCTGCTGATTGCCTTGCAGCGTTGCTGGCAGCGGGGGCTGATGAAGACCGGTGGAGTGATTACCATGAGCGGATTGCCGACGCCATTCGCGACCTGCTCGCTATCCATGACTGCCTCTTACCAGAGCTGCTTGCCCGGTTGCGAAATACTGACGCCGGATGGCCTGCGCAACGGATTGCATTGGCAGCGTTGGCACGCTGTGCAACCGCGATGCCTGAGTGGTTCAACGCGCTGGCCGCCAGTTCTGATCTGGTGTCACTATTGCTGAGCAGCGCCGTGAGTCAGGTAAGTTTCGATGCGCGTCGCTTTGCTATCACTGCCCTTGCCGCGCTACGCGAAATAACCGGTGAAGTGCTGACGGCACTCTTCCGACTCGTCGGTGACATTGTGGAATTGCAGAATGATATCATCGATGCAGCGCGGCGCTTCAATCGGCTGCACCGCGACCTCGGCGAGCGGTTGCCAGACGAGTTGGTACAGGCGCTTACCGGCGAAAGCGCCGTTCGTGCCTATGTTGCCGCACAAGTGCTCGAGGCGCTTGGCACGTCAACGGCCACTATGATCACACCCGGTCTACGCCGCCAGATCGTTGCACTGTTGGCCGATGCCCTACGTGATCCACGCAGTCGGCGCAGTGTCTGGCGTTGGAATGGGAGTGACATTGAAGAAGCTGGCACGCTCAATCAGTCCTTCTACCGCGCATTGCTGCGTGTAGCAGGATTCAAAGTAGAGAAGGAATGAATACTGTGCATGGAGACTGCTCGTGGGTCAAGTCCATGAGGGGCGCTCCTTTATGTGTGTTCCAGCAGGTGGTCTCTCGTTTCGGACGATAGGGTTGCTTGTCGGGGGTATATCGCCCATACACGCGGCAAGGTGCTACTATCAGGTCAAGTATCGTCAAGGAGTGTCTAATGCTTATTGCCGAATCGACTGCTGCTGTCACCGCCGCGTTTCACGCTGATGGGTACGTTCGCCCATTGTACGACACCTTCGGTTTTGCCCGGATTCCAGCGACGATTGAGCACCTGTTAACCGGTGCTGACACAAATGGTTTGCCGTCGGTTGCCTTAGCAGGTTTGCCGGAACATCCCCAGACGGTGGTGCTCGTGTTGCTCGACTCGTTTGGCTGGGAGTTTTTTCATCGCTTTGTCGAGCATGCGCCGTTTTTGCGTCGGTTCCTGCACGAAGGGCGGATCAGTCAATTAACCAGTGCGTTTCCCTCAACAACTGCGGTGCATGTCACCCTACTGCATACCGGCTTAGCCGCCGATCAGAGTGGCATCTACGAATGGCATATCTTCGTGCCTGATTTGCAAGCGGTGATCGGTTCACTCCTCTTTTCGCCGGTGTTTGCCCGCGAGCCTGATGGCTTAGCCGCGTATGGCGTTGATCCAGCGCTGGTCTATCCAACCGAACGGTTTTATCGCCGTCTGAGCGCTGCTGGAGTAACGAGCACAGTGTTGTTGCCGGCACCACTGGCCCATTCCGTCTACACACGTACTATGTGCAACGGCGCGCTGGTTGTGCCATTTCAACATCTCGCCGATGCAGCGACGCGGTTGCAGTATTTGTTTGCTCATCAGCACGGGCCAACATTCTATTCACTCTATATCGATTCGATTGATGCAGCAATGCATGAACACGGGCCGGAGTCGGCAACGGCGATGGCTACCATCGAGACGGTGCTAGCTCATCTTGAACAACATCTGCTGTCTGCGCTACGTACCGCGCCACAACCGGCATTACTCTTGCTGACCGCCGATCATGGTCAGATCGCCGTCGATCCGCAGCAGGCGATTGTACTCAATCAACGGTGGCCCAAGCTCGAACAGTACCTGCGCCGTGGCGGGGATCATCACCCACTACCGCCGTCTGGGTCGCCCCGAGTGACGATGCTTCACGTGCAGCCGGGAGCAGTGGCCGAGGTGCAAGCGCAATTGCAACAGCGTCTCGCCGATAGTGCTACCGTGTTGCCGACCGCCGATCTGCTAGCGGCTGGCTATTTTGGCCCGCAACCGGGTGAACGGTTGCGATCGCGCTTGGGTGAACTGACAATCTTGCCAGCGCCCGGTAAGGCAATTATCTGGGAATATCCCCGCGCGCAGCCCTTTGCACTGCGTGGCTTGCACGGCGGCTTGACGCCGGTTGAGATGTTGACTGAGTTGGCGGCACTGGCGTTGTAGTATGCCTCTTGCGCAAGTGTGATAAGATAACGAGAGATGTTTCTATGTTAGCGGAGGCTCTTTCGTGTCTGAGATTGAACCATCACCGCCGCCATCGTCGCCAGCGCCCCGCTTAAACCGCGATACGCTGCTCTTGATTGGTGCATTAGCACTACTTGCACTTGGCGTTGCGCTGACCTTTCTCTTTTCACCTACGACTGATGATATAGGTGCGCCAACATCGATTGCGACCAGTGAACGTCCACCAACGCAAGCTGCGCCGTATCCTGTCCAAACGTCGCCCATGCCGGCTGGAAGTGTGGCAACCGCTGGGCCTACTTATCCGGTGGCACAACCAACAGTTGATATTGCTCAGACCCAAACCAGCATTGTGCAGGAAATTACTGCCTTGGCGGCTACGGTGCAGGCTGAAACGGTCTCGGCAACGACAACGGTACCGGCTTATCCAGTGCCAGAGGGGACTCCACCGGCCCAACCGACCATTCCAACTCCACCAACGGTGGCGCCACCACCGCCGCCGACAGTAGCACCGCCGCCGACAGTTGCGGTACCGCGTCCGACCTCGCCGCCACCGCCTACGCCAACTCGTTCTGATCTTGTGATCGATGATAGTCCGACAGTATCACCACCGCCAAAAGCGACCCCTGTACCGACGGCTACCGCTGCCCCTACCCCAATTCCGGCGTTAGTGCTGCGTGGCAGCACGCGCTGGGCGGCGGGCCAAGGGCCGATTGTGCTCAACCGCGATGTACAAATCCCGCCCGGGAGCGAGTTGATCATCGAGCCGGGGGTTGAAGTGCGCCTAGGGCCGGCTGTGTCGATCTATATTGATGGTGGTCGCATGATTGCGCTCGGTCAGCCCGAACGGCCGGTACGTTTCGTTGGCGCGACCGGTACACGGTGGAGCGGTATCTTTGGTCGTCCCGGCGGTTTTATCGCGCTTGAGCATACCGAAATCCGTGGCGGCGGTCTCGGCGGGACAGTGTTAGTCAGTGAAGAGGGTGGTTTGGTGATGCGCTTCAGCCGGATTACCGATAACGGCGGCGGCGTACTTGTGGTCGATTCGCAGCTCGAGATGACGCAGAGTGAAATTGCCGGCAATGATGTACCGTTTGGCGCTGCTCTCGACGCGGCGTATAGCCGCGGTAATTTCGTCACACTCTCCGGCAATCGGATTGGCGGCAATATTCTTAGTTCGGGTGCGCCGATGGTACGAGTGGCGAATCAAAATGCACGTGATACGCTCAACCTCACAATTGAAGGGAATCTTTTCCGTGGTGGGAGCGCCAATGTACAGCTCACCACCAATGGTATGTTGCAGGGTACCATCGTCTGCAATGCCTTGATTGGCGACAATTTGGGGCTGAGTTTGCGCAGTGAGACGTTACAAGTGAATCCTGATGGCAGCTTCTTGATGCCATTGCGGATCGAGCAGAACCTCATTGAGGGCCACACGCCGGTGATTAGGCCAACCTACCTTACCTTTGGTATTGGCCGTGGTGCTGCGAGCGAGATCGCGCTCGACATGCGCAACAATTGGTGGGGGCATGCTTCTGGGCCGTATGAGCCTGATGCGAACCCGCAAGGGATTGGCGAGGCGGTAGGTAGCAATATCACATTTGCCCCGTGGTTGACTGCGCCGCCGGCGTGTGCTCCTTCCCGGTAGGGGCGCGCCGCTCGACCAGCACCACGAATACCCAACCGATCACTGCACTACTGGCGACGACCAACGGCACGTTGCCAGTTAGTTCGGCAATGCTGCCGGCTAGCATGCCACCCAATGGGCTCAAACCCATCAGCATTAGGGTAAACACGCTCATCACTCGCCCGCGTAGCTCGTCGGGCACGATCAGTTGAATGAGCGTATTGGTCAATGCCATGGTGGTAACGCCGGCCCAGCCACACAATCCGATCAACACAAGGGCGAGCGGCACGTTGCGCACTTGGGTAAAGGCGATCAGCAGCGGCGCATAGAGCAGCGCCGCCGCTGTCAGCAGCTTATCGCGGGGCGCATCATCACGTAACTGGGCCAACATCAACGCGGCAACCAGCGATCCCAACCCGCTCGCCGCCGACAGCCAGCCGAGGCCGGCGGCGCCAATGTGTAGAATATCGCGAGCAAAGATCGGCAACAGCGGCAAATGCACGAAGCAAAAGAAACTGACCGCACCGGCGCGGAACAACAAAGCTCGCACATTGGGTTCAGTCACGATATACCGCAAGCCGGCTTGCAGCATCCCACCGCGGCGCGGGCCAGCCGCAAGCTGGGCATCAAGCCGCATCAGCAGCAGGCTCGTCAACACTGCTCCAAAACTCAACGCATTAAACAGAAACGCTGGCCCCTCGCCAATCCATGCCACTACCATACCGGCCACGGCTGGCCCCATTGTGCGCGCACCGTTAAAGATGGACGAATTGAGCGCAATCGCATTCAGCAAATCCTCGCGCCCGACCATCTCGACGGTAAACGCCTGCCGGGCCGGTGCGTCGAACGCATTCACGACACCCAAAAGCAATGCTAAGCTCAGCACGTGCTCAATGCGCACAAGATTGCTGAGCGTGAGTACGGCGAGGATCGCTGCCAACACCATCGCCATTGATTGAGTAATGAGCAGGATGCGTCGTTTGGGAAAGCGGTCAGCAATGGTGCCGGCAAAGAGGGAAAACAAAAGCACCGGTAGCGAATTAGCAGCCGCCACCAAACCAAGCAAAAAAGGCGAGTCAGATAATCGTAACACCAGCCAGCCTTGCGCCACACTCTGCATCCACGTGCCGGTCAGCGAAATCAGTTGCCCGCTGAAGAAGAGGCGATAGTTGCGATGGCGTAAGGCGCGAAACATCGCCGGCCAATGGTCAACGTCCGCAAGAGCGTGGCTTGTGCGCATAGATGTTACTCAGTATCTTCGCGATCGCGATGGGTCTGTAATGCCTCATACAGATGCTGCATCGCGTGATGGAAGGCGGCTAACTCTTCTGGGGAAAGGTAGCTCAAACGTTGTTCAACCAAACGCCGATGACGTGGACGCAATTCATCGATTAGCGCCTTGCCGGCAGGCGTCAACTGCACGAGCGTCACCCGCCGGTCGCGTGGGTCGGTAGCACGTTGCACCAAGCCACGCCGCTCAAGCCGGTCAACCAGCCGGGTGAGGTTGGAATTATCAGCCAGCATCTCGTTACAGATATAGCTGAGCGGTACCCCCTCTTCGGTCGCGTAGAAGAGAATAGCGTATTGTGGGGTCGAGAGGTCATACGGACGAAACTCATCACGGTTCAGCTCCTGAAAGCGGCGATGCAGCTTCAGGAAAAGGCGATAGGCTTCGATTTGCGGCGAGTCGCAGGTACTAATTTCAGGCATAATCCTACCCTAGACTTATCAACTATTGTATCAAAATTATTGGATTTAGCAAGTAAGAATTGCGCCTGACCCCAAGCGTATCGGCGTCAGGCGCAGCGGCTGCGGCGTGCTCACCAGTAGAATGCGAACAGCCAGACCATCAGCAGAAACGCGACCGCTCCGGTCAGAGTAATGGCGAAAAAGACGGGCTTGACCTCAGGATCGCCGCTCCACTCGGGCTGCATACCTCTCTCCTTTCCGGCGCTGAGCGCCGACACGGCCTTATGTGACACATTGTACCGCGTTTTGGCCGAGTGTGTGACAAGACAAGGAGAGAGCGACCCGATAGTTTGCACCTTATGGCGTGGCGCGCAAGAAATGGCCCGCGAAGCTCTCTTTGCGATATACTTGCATAGTTCGCGCAACAACTATATAATGCGCACACCACGCAATGCACCTGTTACACGCAGTGTTGCGCTCATGGCGGCACGCCCCGTTAATGGCGAGCCTGCGTGATGGCGTCGTAGTGCGTGGTAAGGATATTCTGTTGAGAAAGGATCTAGCAACGATGCTACGGAAACACACCCTGTCGTGGATTGCGCTAGTTGCATTGTTCGCAACGTTGCTCGCGGCTTGTGGCGGCGGGCAACCGACTACCGGCGGCGGTAGTGGCGGTAGTGGCAGCAATGTGACCACTGGCGGCCAGCCGGTAACGATTCGCTGGCGTACCCGCCCCGGCGATGCTGCCGAGCAGCGGGTCTATGAAGAGCTAAACACTTTAGTGAACGAGAAGCTGAAGGACAAGGGTATTACGGCGGTCTATGATCCAGCGCCTAATCAGGGGTACTTCGAGAAGTTGAAGACTGAGTTGGCAGCCGGTAATGCACCCGATATCTTTTGGATCGGCGGTGTTGAGTTAGCAGATTTTGTGAATACCGGTCAGATTCTTGATCTCAAGCCGATCATCGATGCCGATAGCAGCTTCCAGTTGGGTAACTTCTACCCCAACGTGATCGAGCAGTTGACGCGCGATGGCAAGATTTACGGCTTGCCGCGCGACATTTCGACCATGGTCGTCTACTTCAACGAAGACCTGTTCAAGGCAGCGGGCCTGAAGACGCCCAAAGAACTGGCGGCTGAGGGCAATTGGAACTGGGACACCATGCTGGAGGCGGCGCGCAAGTTGACCGACCCGGCGAACCAGCAGTACGGTCTCGGCTTTGGCAACTGGTGGGGGCCGGGTTGGGGCTATTTCATCAACGCTGCTGGCGGCAGTCCCTTCACCCCCGATCGGCGCGGCTGCGCGCTGAATACCCCAGAGGCGATTGCCGGTGCGACGATGGTGCGCATGCTCTACGACGAGAAGCTGTTGCCGGCCGGTGATGCCGATGGCGAGGCGCTTTTTAATGCCGGCAAGGTCGCTATGTACTTCAATGGGCGCTGGTTTACCCCCGGCGTGCGCACGAATGCTACGTTTAATTGGGACGTGGCGGTGATGCCGGAGGGCAAGGTCAAGAGTACGTGGCTCTTCTGGGGGCCGTATCTCGTCAGCGCCAAGACGGCTAACTCGCAGGCGGCATGGGAGGTGCTGAAGGTGCTGACCAGCGCCGAGGCAACGGCAAAGGTGGCCGCGCTCGGTACCAACATCCCGCCGCGCAGCGATCAAGAGGCGGTGAGTGCCTTCCTCGCTTCGACCCCGCCGGCCAACAATCAGGCCTTCCTCGATGGCATTCCTTACGCTGCGTTGGAAGCGCCGGTATGGGATGGTAACTGGGCCGATTTTAGCGGTATCGTCCAGAGCTTGTGGGATCAGATGATCGCCGGCCAGATCACGCCTGAGCAGTTCGGTCAGCGGGCTTGTGAGCAGACGGCTAATACCTTCAAGTAGATGCTGTCGATAGGCGAGCGGTGGGCGTGCGCCGGTTCGCCTGATCGGCAATATCCTTGGGAGAACGTGCCCGCTTGTCATTGCGCGGGGGCAAAGCGCCCGCAGCAATCGCCCGCTGCGGCGAGCGCGAACCCACAGTGGGTTACTCGCGTGGTCAGGAAGATTGCTGCGCCGCCTGTGGTGGCTCGCCATGACAAGCGGGGTATCAGATTGAAGCGCAGCAATAGTTTCCCGGAGGTACACCATGGCCAACCAAGCGCCGGCCGCTCTGCCTGCACCAACCGCGCGCCATCTGAGCGGGCGGCGTGTGCGGCAATGGATCGACGCTTTCGGCATGCTGTTGCCGACTATTTTGGGTGTTTTGATCTTCTTCTTAGTGCCGCTTGCTATCTCGTTTTACCTGAGCTTTACCGATGCACGCCTTTTCGGTGACCCGAATCTGGTTGGTTTGAGCAATTATCAGCGCGCCTTGTCTGACCCGACCTTCTACCGGGCAATGTGGAATACGGCGGCATTTTCGCTGGTGACGTTAGTTGTTTCGACGGTGCCGGCCTTGCTGCTGGCCGTGATCCTGAACGAGCGAATCGCTGGTCGTACCTTCTTTCGCGCCGTCTTCTTCATTCCGGTGGTGGCGTCAGTGGTTGGCGTGACCTTGCTCTGGCGCTATCTGCTCAATGTCGATTTTGGTTTCGTCAATTATGCCATTCGTCTGCTTGGCTTCGAGCCGATCCCGTGGCTGACGCGCCCAGAATGGGGGTTGGCCAGCGTGATACTGGTCTTCTCGTGGAAGACGATAGGCTACAATATGGTGATCTTTTTGGCTGGCTTGCAGGGGGTGCCGCCGCAGCTCTACGAGGCGGCTAGTCTTGATGGAGCCAGTCGCTGGCAGCAGTTTCTCTACATCACTGTGCCAATGCTTTCACCAACCACCTTCTTTGTGTTGGTGACAACGTTAATCAATTGTCTGCAAGTGTTTGATGTGCCGATTGCGCTCGGTTTGACCCGCTCGAATACGGTTGGCCCAGCCGACTCGATGTTGACGATTGTGCCGTTGCTCTGGCGCGAGGCCTTTATTGGCGGACGCATGGGCTACGCTTCGGCGCTGGCATGGTTGCTGTTTGTGATTATTCTGCTGCTGACCTTCATCCAGTTCCGGCTGTCGCGGCGATGGGTGCATTACGAGTAAGCGAGGAGGGCTGATGGCAAGCTTAATTTTACGCCGGCCATGGGAAAAATTGCTGGCCTACGCGGTGCTCAGCGTGACCGGCTTTGTGATGGTCTTTCCATTTATCTATATGGTGCTCTCCTCGCTCAAGCCCTCGACCGAAGTGGTGCAGGTGCCGCCAACGCTGTGGCCAAGCGAGATTCGATGGTCAAATTACTTAGAAGTACTAAATATTGTTCCGCTCGGTACCCAATTGCTCAATACCGTGATCGTCACGGCGTTGGTAGTGCTTGGTTGGGTGATTACTTCGGTGCTGGCCGGCTACGCCTTTGCCCGGCTCGAATTTCCCGGACGCGAGTTTTGGTTTGGTGCTTACCTCGCTACGTTGATGGTGCCGTTTGCAGTGCTGATTGTGCCGATGTATCGTTTGATGCTGGTCTTTGGTTGGGTTGATCGGCTGGAAGCGTTGATTATCCCGTGGCTATTCACAGCTTATGGCACCTTTCTGCTCCGCCAATTTTTCATGAGTGTGCCAAAAGATTTAGAAGATGCGGCGCTGATCGATGGAGCGTCGCATTGGGGCATTCTCTTCCGCATCTTCCTGCCGCTAGCTCGCCCGGCGATTGCGACGCTAGCGACGTTTGCGTTCCTTTATGCGTGGAATAGCTTCCTCTGGCCGCTAATCATTATCAGCAGTCCATCGCGCAAGGTGGTGACGCAGGGTCTGGTTGATCTACAGGCGCTCTACGCTGCGCGCGTCGATCTGATTATGGCCGGCTCGACGCTGGCCATTTTGCCGACGCTGATCGTCTTTTTGTTCGCCCAACGCTACTTCATCGAGGGTATCGCTACGTCTGGGTTAGCCGGACGCTGAGCGAGGAAGGTGCTATGCATCATCACGATCTCTTCAGTCGACCGCATCGCCGGCTTAACCAGCTCACCGGCGAGTGGGTGTTGGTATCGCCCCACCGCACCCAGCGCCCGTGGTTGGGTCAGGTCGAGACGTTGCCACCCACCGAGTTGCCGGCCTACGATCCGACCTGCTACCTCTGCCCCGGCAACATGCGGGCGAATGGGGCGCAAAACCCAGCCTACACCGAGACGTTTGTGTTCGAGAACGATTTTGCCGCTTTGCTGCCAGATATTCCGCTCGAGCGGGTGAGTATCCGCTTGCCGGCTGCTGATGGCGAGATTGGCCCGGTGCTGTTACACGCCGAAGCCGAGCGCGGCATTTGCCGGGTGGTCTGCTTCTCGCCGCGCCACGATTTGACGCTGGCGCAGATGTCGCAGGCTGAGGTGCGGCGGGTGATTGAAGTTTGGGCTGAGCAATATCGCGAATTGGGCGCAATCGATTGGGTACAGTCGGTGTTGATCTTCGAGAACCGCGGCGCGATGATGGGGGCGTCGAACCCGCATCCGCACGGTCAGATTTGGGCTAACGAGCAGTTGCCGAACGAGATGCGGAAAGAGCTAGCGACGCAGACGGCTTACTGGCACGAGCACAACCGCTGCCTGCTCTGCGACTATCTGGCGCTTGAGCTGGACGCCGGTGAGCGGATCGTCTGCGCCAACGAGACATGGGTAGCACTGGTGCCGTTTTGGGCGGTATGGCCGTTCGAGACGCTGGTACTGCCGCGCAACCATACCGGGGCGATTCCCGATCTCGATGATGCTGGGCGAGAGGGGTTAGCCGCCATCTTGCGCGATGTGACCAGACGTTACGACCGGCTGTTCAACATTTCATTTCCTTACAGCATGGGCTTTCACCAGCGACCAACCGATGGATTGCCGCACGATGGTTGGCACTTACATGCCCATTTTTATCCGCCTCTGTTACGTTCGGCAACGGTGCGGAAGTTTATGGTCGGCTACGAGATGCTGGGTCAGCCCCAACGCGATCTGACACCCGAACAGGCAGCGGAGCGGTTACGCTGAAACCGGAAAGAGCGTCTCTACCACTTCTAATCCGTGATCGGCGCAGCGCAGCTCGTTGGTAGCGCGCAGATCGCTCACGCTGCGTCGGCCCAGCAAAAGCGCTGACAGCCCACTATTGCTGAGCTGCCATACGTTAATATCGGCAATGCCAGTTCCGACGCTGATATGCACTTTACCGGCGCGGCATTCAATGCGCATTGCCCCCCACTCGCCGCTCAACGCTACGCTGCCATACCAATCAGCATACCGCGAAGCGGCAATCCTAACCCTGAACGCCGCTTGATGAGCGCGCAATGCTGTCAGCGGGTCGATCACAATCCACACCGGAAGGATGCCATCGGCTGGTGGAAGATGGAGCATCAGGGTGGCTCCCAACTCAAGCGCTGCCTGCGCCAGTGGATGATCGGGCGTAAGCCACAGTTCGTGCGTTGAGTGGGGCAGTCGGCACAGCAAATCGCGTGCCGCCCCTGCATCGACGGCGCGACCTTCAATCACGTGTTCATCGCGCAGCAGGACATAGCCGACAATGCGGCCAAGTTGGTCGTGCGCCACTAACGGCGGCTGATCCCTCATCTGCCAGCGCCAATCAGGTTCGTAACGTAGGGGTGTCACGCAACGCGGCGTAGGCGCGTGCTGATCCAGCGCCACGAGATCGGCCACATCGGCGAGTGTAGCCGGTATCAGCGTACCATCCCCGCCATGCCACGTGATCCGACTGTGCAGGGTTGCCGGGATCATGCCCCATTGGCCGGCTATGCTCAACGGCAACGCGCAGCGCAACCATGCTATGCCGGCGGCGACGGCAGTCTCGGCAGCCGCAGCCAGCAGCGTTTCCGTCACGTCAAAATGAGCGCTGCCAAACAATTCCACCTCTCCTACCTCAAACTGGGCGAGCTGGCGTCGCCAACGAGTATGGGTAACGAGACCGATAGCCTGATCACCACGATCGGTTGTGGCGAACAGATGCAAGGCAGGTTGGTAGCGTGGGTGGCGTTGCCGGTGCGCCAACAGCGCTGGATCGATCAGAGCGGGTATCGCAGTGGATAGTGGGCTAATGGTTACGTTACTCATTCAACGATTATCCTGTCGCTAAACTATGCAAGTGGCTCATTCGTTGCATCATTGCGCAACAAAGCTGCTACGATTTTTAACCTTATTTGTCATCTCTTGCTCATCTTGCATACTTCTCGATTGCGGCGCAACTTCCTACAATGCAGCGCAGAGGGACATAAACCAAGCGATCGTGTCGCCGGTTGTTTCAGCCACCGAGGCGCGAAGCGGAGACATTGAGCATACGAAACGAGGAAATCGATGATTGCGCCTACAATGACCACCTTGAACTCACCGGCAACGTTGCATGCGTCAGTCGTGGGCGATGAAGCGGCGACCGGCCTTGCCACGATAGACGTGGAAGAGTTAGCCCGTCGTTGTGCGATTGAGAGTGAGCGGTTCTACCGCGGCCAGTCGCACGACTCGCGCTACAGCTATGAGTTATTCCGGCGGGCGCTGGTCGAGCGTGATGAAACCGCGTGGAATTACCTCTTTCAACATTATAGCCCGTTGGTTGAGGGATGGATCCGGCGCAGCGGCGCATTTGTCAGCAGCGGCGAAAGTAGCGAATATTTTGTCGTGGGTGCGTTCGCGAAGTTTTGGCGCGCGGTGACTCCCGAACGTTTCGCTTCGTTCCCCAATCTGGCTTCGCTGTTGCAATACTTGCAACTGTGCGCCTCAAGCGTCGTGATCGACTCAGTACGGGCTCAGTCGTGGGCCGAGATGATGCCGGAAGATCGGATCAGCGAGCAGCGAGTGCCGCGCCTCTCGCCTGATGAAGAAGCGATGCAGCGCGTCGATCGGCAAGAGTTCTGGCGGTTTATTGATAGCCAATTGCACAGCGAGAGCGAACGGGTGGTGGTCTATGGTTCGTTTGTGCTCGGTTTGACGCCACGAGCAATCTTTGAGCGTTATACCACGCTGTTCGAGAGCGTCTACGATGTGTACAACGTCAAGCGCAACGTTTTGAGCCGACTCAGCCGTAATAGCCATCTGCGGACGTTGTTTGGGCAGGCGTGAACGCAGAAGGGCGCAGCGGATTCAAACGTAAAGGCGCAGAGTGCGCCGAGCACGCAAAGGCGTCAATGCAGCGCGAACAGTACAAGGATCGACATGGGTGCAATAGTATCGATACGGATCAGATAGAGGTGTTGATAGATATTCGCAAGTTGTCATAGTCATTGCAAAAGAAGTAACAAAAATCTTGTACCGGCGGGAACGTGAAAAACGTTCCCGTTTGCGTTTCTTTCAACAGGAAACGCTTGCAGGTTCACCTGTTGATCTGGTTGCTCACGGAGGTGCGCCGGTATGGAAGAAGAACAATTGAGCGACGGCGCAATCCATCTTTCCGGCCCTGAACTTATTGCGGCTGCTGACGGCGAGGCTAGTGAAGGTATTGTGTCTCACCTGCGTCAGTGTGCGTTGTGTCGCCAACGAGTCACCACCTTGCGCAATGTGCAACAAGCGTTGCGCTATCGCTTATACCGCGCTCTTTGCCCTTCCACTGATCAGTTAATTGATTACTGTCAAGGTCTCCTCTCTCCTGCTCAACACGCTCTCGTTGCCCGCCATATTGCTTCTTGCCCCTACTGTAGCGCCGAAATTGAGTTATTGATGCAGCGCGATCCCCTGATCGACCGATTATTGCTCAGCGATTTGCTTAACCAACGCGTGCTGCGGTATCTGCGGTAATCACGTAGAGCTACACGACGGTGCGCAGGCTGCATCGCTAAGGGAGAGCCACAGGCCGTGCGGCTGTACAGGAGTGCGATCTTTGGTAGGGTGCGGTACAATACGATTAATTGCAACCGTCGCCACTGTCGCATCGTCGCATACGTCGAGGCCGTTCGCCAACCGGGCGAGCCGGTTACGACGAGGAGTTGGCTATGGCAGGAGAAGTGAATCTGCGCGCCGCGCTGGCGCGTCCCTTTTTGGCGGCCACGACAACGCCACAGGTAGCATACATCTTGCTCGAAGTTCAGCCGGCGCCCCAGATGACGCAGGTACGCATACCGGTCAACGTTTGTTTCGTGCTTGACCGTAGTGGTTCGATGAAGGGGGAGAAAATTGAGCGGCTGCGGCAGGCGGTTGTCAAGGCAATCGAGCAGCTTGACCAGCAAGACAACATCGCCATCGTTATTTTCGATCACCGCACCGAAGTGATTGTGCCAGCCCAGCCGGTGCGCAATCGGGCCACCATTCTCGATCTCGTCCACCGCATCCGCGATGCTGGCGGCACCCGCATTGCGCCGGCGGTCGAGAAGGGGTTGAACGAGTTGCAAAAGATGCCGACCGGTGTGCGCCGCTTAATCCTGCTGACTGACGGCCAAACCGAGCACGAGAAGGAGTGTCTGCTGCGGGCTGACGATGCTGGCCGGCTAGGCATTCCGATCACTGCGCTTGGCATTGGCAAAGATTGGAATGAAGATCTGCTGATCGAGATGGCAAATCGCTCGAAAGGAGTGGCCGACTACATCGCCCAACCGAGCGAAATCGTCAACTACTTCCAGCACACCGTGCAACGCGCCCAACAGACCGTCATTCAGAACAGTGTGCTAACCTTACGGCTGGTACAAGGCGTCACACCGCGCGCCGTCTGGCAGGTGACACCACTGATCGACAATCTCGGCTACCAGCCGATCAGTGATCGCGCCGTCAGTGTCAATCTCGGTGAACTCGAAAGTTCCCAAGCGCGCGCGCTGTTGATTGAACTCCTGATCGACCCTCGGCCAATCGGTACATACCGCGTTGGGCAGGTCGAGCTGAGCTATGACGCGCCGGCGTTGCAGTTGGTTAGTGAAAAGGCGCGGATTGACATTATGCTGACCTTCACGACCGATGCGGCTCAGTTGCAGCAGCTTAATCCGGCGGTGATGAATATTGTTGAAAAAGTGAGCGCGTTCAAGCTCCAGACCCGCGCACTGCAAGACCTTGCCAGCGGTGATGTGAGGAGCGCGACGCAGAAGCTGAAGAGCGCGGTGACACGTTTGCTCAATCAGGGTGAAGTTGAGTTAGCGGCGACGATGCAGCAAGAGATTGCCAATCTCGAACAACAAGGCCACATGTCAAGCGAGGGCCAAAAGACGATCAAGTTTCAGGGGCGCAAGACGGTGCGCCTGACCGATATTGAATTGCCGAAGGAATAATATGTACATTCTAGTCACCAACGACGATGGCTACCAAAGTCCGGGCTTAGCGGCGTTGCGAGCCGTACTCAGCGAGATTGGCGAAGTGGCAGTAGTTGTCCCCGACCGCAACTGGAGCGCCGCTGGACATTACCGCAAGCTCTTTGACCCGCTGCGGGCGTGGGAGGGAACACTCAGCGACGGTTCACCTGCGCTGATCTGTGATGGTACACCGGCTGATTGTGTCGCGCTCGCGGTGATGGGTCTACTCGACCGCAAACCCGATCTAGTAGTGTCGGGCATCAATCTTGGGGCCAACCTTGGTACCGACCTGCTCTACTCTGGCACCGTAGCGGCTGCTATGGAGGGCATCGTTTTCGGGGTGCCGGGGTTAGCGGTCTCGCAAGTGCGGCCCAAAGACGGTCAATGGGATTTTCGCGCCGCGCAGGTGGCTGTGCGACGGTTGGTAACGACTATCCGTGAACGAGGTCTGCCATCAGAGATATTGCTGAATCTGAATATTCCGGTGGTTGCCCCCAACGAGTTACGTGGCATCAAAGTTAGCCGACTTGGCCGTCGCGTCTATCGCGACGAGCTAGTAGTACGTTACGATCCCCGTGGGCGACCCTACTATTGGATCGATGGGGCCGAGCCGGAAGATCACTACGAAGAGGGTACTGATATTGCCGCCATCAGTGAAGGCTACGCCAGCCTTACCCCGGTGCAGATGGATTTGACCAGTCATCGCTGGCTGGAAGAGCTGCGGCAATGGAAGTTATAGCGGAATGTAGAGACGACATATAGCGTAGTAGAGACGTAGCATTGCTACGTCTCTAGGTCGGGGCACGGCATGCGGTGCCCGTACCACATGGGCACGGGGGAGGGGAACGGCGGGAGGCACGCCACGGTGGGTACAGCGGGTCATCCTACGGGGCGCATGGTGTGTCACACCACGCCGTGGCTGAGCACGACCTCTAACCACTGTGCGTCGTCGCACGGCTGCAACCCCCACCACAACCGTCCGGTTGGCCGCACAACCGCGTACTGGTTGTCGATCCAGATCACGATGCTCAGTGGGCCGCGTGGTGAGGGAGCGTGCAAAATAGGTGTGCCGTCAACACGCAAGACGCTTTCTTTGGTGCCCCAGTGGATTTCGTAGTCGTGCCATTGGGTGAGATCAACGGGTACGAGGGCTTCGGCGATACCGGCGGCGTGCTGGATGCGTGGCCACAGTCGGCGGTAGAGTGGCGGTAGGTTGAGGAGCGGCACAATGATCGGCGCAATCGGTAGCCACGCTAGCGCCGCCAAACGCCCGGTGTCAACCGTCGCTGCTTTCCAGCCGTGGCTGGGAATCTCCATCGCAAGTGGCATATCGTGTGGTGGTGCGCCGAAGAAGAACCAGACTGCTTGCGGCATACGCGGCGGCCATGCCCATGGGTAGTTCCATAGGCCAAAGCCGGCAGTACCGATGAGGCGATCTGCCCGATGCGACATCCGCGCACGAAGGCACAAGGTGTACGGTGCGTGTAACGCGCGTGGCGGGCCGGGCCGCCGGCCAAAGTCGTCGAGTTGGGCGTTGCGGTAGTGGTCGGCGGGGCCGGGTGGACGGATGAGACGCAAACCGGTGGCAGTTTGTATGACTCCGGCCCCGCCGCTGCACCGTGGTTTGAGGTGCAATTCGCGCATAGTGCTGAATTCGGTAGAGACGTTGCAATGCAAGTCGCTACCGCGCAACGACAATCCCTACGGTCACCGTGCCGTCGCCGAATTCGTCGGTCTCGGTGTAGGCGCCGTCCGGCGGCGTACCGATGTCTAACGCGACGGCAAGAGTCTCGTTTTTGACATAATCGCCGTATTTCGCCAGTGTCGCCGTTAGCAGATCGGCTTCGTCGGCACTGGTGAGGAAGAGGTGGATGCGATCACTGATCGCTAGTCCGGCGCTCTTACGGGCTTCTTGGATGTAGCGCACGAGATCGCGAGCCGCGCCTTCGAGCCGCAGTTCTTCCGTCACCGTCGTGTTCAACGCCACCAGCATGCCATCGGCCTCAGCTACCGCATAGCCTTCTGGCGCGCTACTCTCGACCAGCACCTCTTCGGCCAGCAACTCGATCTCTTGGCCATCAACCGGCAGGCGCACCGGCTGGCCGGCTTCCACCGCCTGCGCCGCTGCGCGCGCGGTATCGCCGCTCAAATCGCGCAGCGCCGCTGTCAGCGCCGGTACCAGCTTGCCAAACTTCTTGCCGACGAGGCGGAGGTTCGGTTTCAGGCGGTACTCGACCACGGCGCTATTGGCGTCGAGGTAACGCACCGCTTTGACGTTCAGCTCATCGCGCAGCTCGGCCTCGAAGCGGCGCACGCCATTGAGTAGCGCCGGCGTGCTGGCCCGCAGCCAGAGTTCACTCAGCGGTTGGCGCACCTTCAGGTTAGCCTGCTTGCGCGCTGCCCGTCCTAGCGAAACCGCGGTCAGCAAGGCTTCGGTGTCGGCGACCAGTTGATCGTCGAGCAAGGCACGATCCACGTGCGGCCAGCGCGCCAAGTGAACGCTCTCTGGCGCGCTGGCGTCGTGTTCGGCGACCAGATTACGATAGATCACTTCGCTAACGAACGGGGTGAACGGCGCAGCCAACTTCGCCACCGTTACCAGACAGGTGTAGAGCGTCTGATAGGCGGCCTCTTTATCGGCGTCGCTTTCGCTCTTCCAGAACCGGCGGCGATTGCGGCGCACGTACCAGTTCGACAGCTCATCAACGAAATGCTCGATCGCGTTGGCGGCGGTATAGACATCGTACTCCTCGAACGCATCGGTCACGTTTTGCACGAGCTGGTTGAGCGCCGCTAGCGCCCAGCGGTCGATCGGCTGTACTTCAGCGGTGCGCCCGCTGTTGGGTTGCCACTGGTCGAGATTGGCATACGTGACGAAGAAGGCATACGTGTTCCAGAGTGTGAGCAGGAACTTGCGCATGCTCTCGCTGACCAGATCCATGCTAAAGCGGCGGGCATTGCCGGGAGGCGCAGCGGTGAACAGGTACCAGCGCAAAGCATCGACGCCGTAGGCGTTGATCACCTCTTGCGGCTCGATCACGTTGCCCCGGCTCTTACTCATCTTTTGGCCGTCTTTGTCGAGAATGTGACCGAGACAGATCACGTTCTTGAACGCTGGCCGGTCAAAGAGCAGGGTACTTACTGCGTGCAAGGTGTAGAACCAGCCGCGCGTTTGGTCAACCGCCTCGCAGATGTAGTCGGCGGGATGGGCCATCTCGAACACGTCGCGATTCTCGAACGGATAGTGCCACTGGGCCACCGGCATTGAACCGCTGTCGAACCAGCAGTCGGCCACATCGGGGATCCGGCGCATCAAGCCATGGTTAGGGTCTTCCCAGACCACTTCGTCGATATAGGGCCGGTGCAGGTCGATATCGCGCAGCGAGCGGCCAACCTTTTCTTCTAGCTCGGCCAGCGAACCGATGCAGACCATGTGCGAGCCGTCGGCATTCGTCCAGATTGGGATCGGCGTGCCCCAATACCGCTCGCGGCTGATGGCCCAGTCGATGTTGTTTTCCAGCCAGTTGCCGAAGCGGCCATCACGGATATGTTCGGGCACCCAGTGGATCTGCTGGTTGTTGGCGACGAGATCGGCCTTAAAGGCAGTGGTGCGGATGTACCACGAACGCTTGGCGTAGTACAGCAACGGCGTGCTGCAACGCCAGCAGAAGGGATAGTAGTGGCGCACGCGCCCGCTGCGCAAGAGCAGGCCACGCGATTTGAGGTTGCGGGTGATGTCGGGATCGGCCTCTTTGAAGAATTTGCCGGCGAAGCCCAATTCGGCAAATTCGGGCAACACGCGGCCATCCAACCCCACCGAGAAGAGGGTGGGTAGGCCATGCTTGCGCCCGACTTCAAGATCGCCGTAGGCTGGCGCGATATGGACAATGCCGGTGCCATCGTCGAGACTGACAATCTCATCGGCGATCACGCGGTAGGCCGTCTCCCAATCGACCGTATCGCCGGTGCCGGGTACGCCGCGGAAGAGCGGTTCGTAGCGGAGGCCGACCAGATCGTTGCCACGGAACCGGCGCAGCACCGTAAAGCTCTCGGCAGGCAAGACCTGATCGACCAGCGCTGCCGCCATCACTAGCCGTTCACCGTTGTGCTCGACTTCAACATACTCGGCGTCGTGCTTCACGGCCAGCGCCACGTTGGCCGGCAACGTCCATGGGGTTGTTGTCCACGCCACCAGAAAGGCATCATTGAGCGTACCGTCAACCGCCGGCGGCGGTGCGGTTGTTCCCTTCACGCGGAACTTGATATAGACGCTCGGATCATCGACATCATCGCGCGCACCGAGGCTCACCTCGTGGTCGCTGAGGCTGGTGCCGCAGCGCGGGCAGTGCATCGTCACCTTGTAATCGCGGAAGAGCAAGCCACGATCCCACAACTGGCGGAAGATCCACCATGTCGACTCGATATAGTCGTTCTCGTAGGTGATATATGCGTCTTCGCTGAGCCAGAACGCGATGCGCTTGGTAAATGCCTTCCACTCTTGGATATACTCCCAGACGCTTTCGCGGCAGAGACGATTAAATTCAGCGATGCCAAACCGCTCGATGTCGGGCTTGCCGCTGAACCCAAGCTTCTTCTCGATCTCGATCTCAACCGGCAGGCCGTGGGTGTCCCATCCCTCCCGGCGACCAATAATGCGATAGCCCTGCATCGAGCGATAGCGTAAGATCACATCTTTGAAGCTGCGCGAGATGGTATGGTGTAAACCGGGGCGGCCATTCGCGGTCGGCGGCCCCTCGTAGAAGACGAACGGCTTCTCGCCAGCGGTCAACGACTTGGCGACAATGTCATTGGCCTCCCACCACGCCAGCACATCCTCTTCGAGTTGGGGGAACTTGACATTCGGATCAACCGGTTTAAACATGCAACCTCCGTGCGCGTCAATGTAAAAAAGCCTCATCCCCGAAAGGGGACGAGGCTGATTAACCCCGCGGTACCACCCCATTTCGACGGCGCACACAATCGAGCGCGCGTCGCACTCAGTGAGCGTCAAGTAACGCTCTGCCCCGCTAACGGTGGGCATTCCGGGCGCGGCTACTGCGCGTGTCGATTAACCACGCGGTTCACCTGCCAGCTCAGGGGTGATTTTCACTGCCACCGGTTCCACCCGGCTTCCACCATCCCGGGCTCGCTGGCGGGCAAGCGGCAGCTACTCTTCCCCGTCATTGCCATTGAGCAACAGTATACGTCGGGACGTGCGCCGCGTCAAGGCGCACAGCCGTCCTCTTTCACCAACGAATGATTGCAGGCTCTAGCGCTACACGGCTGGGCGGCTTAAACAACAAAGAGAAAATGAATGACGGGGGAGGGGCCGGGGGTGGGGGGAAGACCCCTCTTGCCCCCTCACCCCCCTAGCCCTCCTCTCCCACGAGGGGAGAGGGGGGGATACATCCTTCCCCCCTGCATAGGGGAGGGGCCGGGGGTGGGGGATGCACCCCTTGCCCCCCTATGATCGCATTGATCCACCCAATACGAATCTCTCCCATCCCGCTCCACCGGTCGTATTCATCATCGATCACTACCGCGTGTAAGGTCAACGGCCAATCAGGTCGCCCATTGCCGCTGCCGGCGATCCGTTCGTACTGCGCCGGACGGCGACTGAGCGGTGTGATGAGAGTCTGCCATGCTGGGGGGCCAACCACGCCGGCGGTCACACTGAACACTTCGCCTTCACGGTCGCACAGCCAGAGCCGCAGCCGGTGGCCGTTGCCGTCGCCGTAGAGCTGGATGACCAGCGCAGTTGTTTCAGCGGGTAAGGGGATGGGTTCGCTGAGTTCAAACGCGACATAATCATTCTCGCGGGTCGTGAAGCGGTAGGTGAGGCGAAGGAAGCCAGCAGTGCGCTGGAGTGAGCCGTTGGGTTGGGCCGGTCGTTGCCATTGGATTGACTGGGTACCGTCGAGTAATCGTGTTGCGTTGGTTGGGTGCGCTGTGGGTAATGTAAGGGTCGTTGTCAAGTGGCGCATCGCCTCCGCCACCGGCTTAGGATGGCTAAAATCGGCCCGCCCGCTACCATACGCAAACAAGCCGTAAGGATTGTGCGGATCGTCTTTGAGCATATACCAAAAGACGTGACTGACGCCGCCTTGCCAGAGGGCGCGATAGGCGCGGGCAAGGTAGTCTGCCTGTTGGTCGGCATTGGTCAAACCAAGTGCGTCGCGGTCACCGGGGCCACTGGCCCATCCCACCTCAGTGGCCCAGATCGGCTTGGGGCCGTAGCGAGCCGCCACTGCCCGTACCCCATCGGCGGCGGCGATCAGGTTGCCCTCCTCTGGGTTGAGTGGATCGACGTAGGGGTGAATGGCGATAACATCAAAGGTATTCCAGCCGCCATGTTCAGCGATGGTACGCAGAAAAGCGGTATCGAACGGGTTGATTCCGCCGAGTACGATAATGGCGGTGGGGTCAATCGCGCGAATTGCCTGAGCCGTTTTGATCAAGAGTTGGGTGTAGCGGGCCGGGTCAGGGGCTGGCCGCCAGAAGAGTGTCTGATCCGGTTCGTTCCAGATTTGCCAGTGCTTGACGAGATGGTGATAGCGTGTGACCACCGCTTCGGCATAAGCGACAAACGCTGCTTCATCAGGCGGCGCGAACGAAATCAGGTTGGGATGATCGGTAGGGTCGGGTGTGGCCCAACCCACTGCCGGCCCCAGCACGCCAAGCACCTGCAAGCGCTGCCGGTGTAAGGCATAGAGGGCAGCATCGGTGAAGACCCAATCCCAGACGCCGGGTTGGGGTTGGATGCGGTGCCAATGTAAGTCTTCGCGCACCCATTGCACGCCGAGATCGGCGACAATCGCCGCCGGGATAGGCATAGTTGCCGCGTCGGGATAGCGGGTGGCGAGATGGCTGTTGATCCCGATTGCAAGTGGCCCAGTTGGCGTGCGTACTGCAATCGGCGCCGTGATCAACCAGCGCGGGGCCGGCGCATCCCCGGCCAATATCCCCGCCACGACGATCATGATCACGATAACGCAATATCGTACAGATGCATCACCGTGCGTCTTGGTTGGAGACACACCGCCGTGCGTCTCTCCCATTTCACCATTCCACTGCATAGACCTGATGTTCCACCCACCCCAACCCAATCCGCCGCCAGCACGTCACCCCTGCCAACGGCTGAAATCCGCACCTTTCAGCCAGCCGGCAGGCAGCCGTATGCGCCGGTGCGATCAATGCCTCTAACCGGCGCAGGCCTAATGTGGTGTTGCTAAATCCGATCACGGCGGTTAAAGCCTCGCGCATATACCCTTTCCGGCTCGAACGCTCTTCCATCCGGCATTCGATGATCGCTGTGTGGCGTATCGTTCGTTCAATGTTGTCGATCCAGATATCACCGCAAATCCGCTCGAGCGGGTCATCGCGCCGCACCAAGAACAGGCGTAGGCTGTGCCCGGCGTAGCGGGCCTCTTCTTCTGCCGCCAACCGGCGACGCTGGCCTTGCAAGGTGAAAAAGTCATCGGGCGGTATCGGCAACCAATCTTCGCCGAACGTCCATGCGCGGCGAAAGTATCCCCGCACCGCTTCATTGTCACGTGGCGCCATGACCCGCAGCCAGAGCCGTTCGGTGGTAAGGATGGTCGTGTTCATTTCATCACGCTTCCCGCACTCGCGGGGTTATGCCTGCAGTGCGGCAGGGTGCGTCGCTCGCGATGCCCGCTTACCGGATCATTGGTTCAATCGTGATAGTCTCTTGCGCGAACACTACGACTGGCGCAACATCGCTGCCCGGCGCCGTGATCACCACCGGTGGGATCGCAAAGACTCCCGCTGTGGTCGTTTGCGCAGTGATCGTTACGCGATAGACGCCGGGGTCGAGATAAGCCCCGCCGATCTGCACCTGTCGCCATTCGCGGTCAATCTGTTGGTAGGTGAAACCCTCTCCAGCATTAATTTTGACCGGCATAAGCCCGGCTGGCAGCGGGATGGCAGCCTCTAACCGGAAGATGGGCTTGCTCACGATTAGCAGCAGCTCAATGTCAACTGGTTGATCAATGATGTTTGGCTCCGTTGCAGTTCGATACCATAGCCGTACTCGCACCTCTCCCGGCTGGCCGGCGCTGCTAACTGAGTTGCGCGTGGCAATCAGCGCCGTGCCATTAGTTGGCTCAACGCGGAACGTGCCACCATCAAGCCGGAACCGTTCGACGCCGCTGATTGGCCGTTCGGCAGTGAGATGAGCAGTATTGTGCGTTACCCTCACGCTGGTGTCACTGGTGAGTAAGGTTGGGCCGAGCGCCAGCGCCACCCGTGCCGCTTCGTAGGGTGTTGACCAGCCGTCTCCTTGCCAGTGCCGCAAGAGCGCTGTGCGCCACGTGGATAACCGCGGGTCAGCCGGACGTTCAGCGGCTAACGCTTGCACCACAGTGGCGCTTACCGCCAGTGCACTGGGTGGCATCCCGTCTGCACCGGCCCACGGCAAGCCGCTGCTCGCCGTGTTCCAGAACGGCGCAAGGAGCGCGTTCCGCCCACTCGTGGCGCGCAACGCAGTGAAGGCGCGTCCGGCAGGGCCGGCGCCGGCAGGGAGGGCTGGCTGCCCTGTTTCTTCACCATGGATTGACATGACATAATCAGAATACGCTTGCGCATCAGCGGGTTGGGCTAGTCGGTGCCGGCGCAAGTACGCCAGCGCCGGTTCGCTCAGCTCGCGCAACCGGGTTGCGGGTTCGGTTTGACCAATCGCCTCAAGCACAAAGGTCGTCACAAACGGGTCTGAGCTGTTACCCGGCCACCAACTCCACCCGCCATCGCTGTTGTGCAGTGCGTGCAGTTGGGTAAGCGCGCTGTCGATCAGCGTGCGCCACTCATCCGCTTCCGCATTGGTGGGCGCCGTGCGTTCCAGTGTGCGGCCAATGATCACTGCCGCAGCCAGCGCCTCAGCCGTTAGCGGCGTCGTTTGCAACAGTCGTTGCGCCTGATCGGCTAAGGCTGCCCGTGCGCTAG
This sequence comes from uncultured Chloroflexus sp., assembly GCF_938091255.1. NCBI lineage: Bacteria > Bacillati > Chloroflexota > Chloroflexia > Chloroflexales > Chloroflexaceae > Chloroflexus > uncultured Chloroflexus sp. The sequence goes on along the minus strand of NZ_CALLJH010000028.1, from coordinate 17,063 downwards.
CCGCGATAACCACTTCGTTGTTGCCGTCAGGCAGGGTGAGCTCAATGGCGCTAGCTGTCACCCGTGTTTGCACCGTCACTGGTAGCTGCGCCTCTCGTCGCACTGGCACGGCGTATTCAATGGGCGGCAGGCTGACAGTATCAATTACTTCGTAGCGCAACCCAATGATCGAAGCATGCGCTTGCGCTTGCACCCGCCAGAGCACCGGCGCTGTTGCGCCAGCCGGCACGCGCACGATTTGCTCGAACGGATCGAGCAACACGCCGCCGCTGAGCCATAGCCGTGCGCGGATCGTGCGCTCTTGCCCATCAACGTTCCGCAGTATCAAGGTCGCAATCGCGGTATCGGCTGGCCGCAATACTGGTAACGGCGTCGCAATCGCCTCCACCGGCTGGCTGGTATCGATCAACGTGCTAGCGCTGCTAGCGATGCCGGCAGGATCGATCGCTATCACCTCAAGTCGCCAGCGGCCCTGCTGGTTGGGTAGGCGCACGGTGATTTCGTGTTGGTTGTTGGAAGATTGCACGCCAGCAAGGACATTGATACCGGGTAAGCTACCGGGTGTCCCCAGTGCCGGTTGCCCCGGCAAGAGCACTCTATTCCAGCGATCCAGACTCGCTGGCGGTGCGTGAATAGGCGTCAGCGTCACCAGTAGATCATCGGTAGCCGCCGTGACCGTCAGGGGGATGGTCGCGCCGGGCAAGACTTCGCGCTGGTTGAGGTTGATGACCGGCGCTGGCGGCGGGTCGATCTGGATCGTGGTTGCGGTCGTCCAAACACGCACGCCGTCATCGATCAGGGCGGTGATCGCCGTAACCGGCGCCATATCAGCGCTGATCGGTATGATCATGATATTGCCGGGGCGGACATTCTCTTGCCTGACCAGCGCGTTTTCGCCTTGCCCCACGATCACCAGCGCAGTTCCGCCGCCGCTTGGCCCGGTAAGCAAAAGGCGGGCGACGTCGCCAGCGGTATAGGCTGGACGATCAGCAATGATTCGCGGTTCAGCGGTGCCGATGCTCGATCCTGCTACCCACAGCTCTTTGCGGGTGAGAGCTGTTCCGGCCCGCGCCGTGAGTTCATACCGGCCCGGTGCTAAGGTGACAAGTTCGGTAGTAGCCTGCCCATCGGCTCCAGTGCGTACCCGGCGGATCAGCAGCGGCGGTTCGGCAGCGTTGCGCCGGAGGTCGATTTCGATTAGGGTATTGGTGATGGGTTGCCCATCAGCCGCACGTAACGTTGCCGTTACGCTTGCCCGTTCGTTGCGCTCGATCACAGCGGGCATCGTGATCGCTAAGCGGGGACTGCGCGGCGTGATCACCCCCTCGGTTATGCGTTCGATTTGCTCGCCGTCCTGCAATTGCACGATGAGGTGAAGGGTGTAGCGGAGCGGGCGCAGCAGATTCTCGTCAGCCGGCAAGCTAATCACGGCTCTCCCGCTCGGATCGGTCACCGCACTGGCTTGGGTTTCACTGGTTGCACCGATAACTTCACCATCTACTCCATCAAGTTCCACCGTCGCTAACGTCGCAATCCGTAACGTCCAACTCACCACCGCACCGCTGACAGGCAGATCGGCGCGGGTGACATCAACCGCCAATCCTGCCGGACGGATCGGGATCACTCGTGCAGTGGCGCCGGTCGCCGGCACACTCACCCTGATCGGGATAGCGTATGTCGAATCGCCAACGAATACGCGCACGGTGTACAAACCGGGTACCGTGCGGGCATTGAGTTGAAGACTGCCATTCAACCTTCCATTCTCGCTCACTGTGCAGACCACGGCACGCGGCTCTCCGAGCACGTTCTGGCCGTCGAGTTGGAGGTCGCACGTGCTGGCAGCCGGCAAGTCTAGCCGGCCATCAGCTTGCCGTTCGCGCACCACACCGCTAATGCGCACGGTTCCCCCCGGACGGTAGCTGAGCCGGTCAGACGTTATCAAGGCTTGGGTGCGTGGTTGGAGGATGGTGGTGATGTCTTGGCGGGCAAGGGCGATCCCGTTGCTTTCGGCAAGCGCAATCAGAGTACGGGCCGGCGCATTAGTGCTCACCAATCCTAGCTCGTCTACCTTGATCCGCCAAAGACCTTGCTCGTTGCTGCTGCCGCGGGCGAGCATCGTTTCACCGGCATAGATACTCACCGCAACATTGCTCACCGGTGCGCCATTGCCACTGCTTGTCACCCAGAGCAACACCTCATTGCCGTTAGGCAACATTGTCAAGTGCAGTGCCGAAATCAGGATTAACCGGTCAACGCGCAATCCACTGCTGGCGGTCAAGCGCAGATAGTACGCACCCGTCGGCAGCGGGTCGCCGGCGCTGTTGGCGACCAGCGGCAGCAGACTGCGCATAACGGTGTCGGGCGGGTCATAGAAGGTCTCTCGCCATGCCCGCACGAGCGGCTGACCATAGCGTTCGGGCACGAAACTAGGCCATTCGGTTGGCCGGAGCGAGATCGCGCGCACCAGCGTCGTCGCATCGAGTTGGTAGAGCTGTGCGTCAACCGCGCTCACGTTCATCCGCTCTAACGTCACTGCCGGCTGCGCGTCGGCAGGAAAACTCACAATCGAATCGCTCGTGATGTGCAACCGTGGTGGCGCGCTCGCCGTGCGGATAGCAAGGGAAACTTCTTCGTTAAGCGGTACGCCGCTGCGATCGCGGGTGCCGGCAGCAACGGTGATCGCATAGGTGGTTGCTGCCTGCAATGCAGGCCGGAGATTGACGCGATTCTCGTCAACCTGTAGCTCAATCTCAGTTACCGGCGGGTCAAAGCGTAATCCTGATCGCAGCTCGGCTTCATCCATCGGTGTGCTAAAAATCAACCGAATCTCTTGCCCCGGTGCTAATGTTTGTCCTTGTCCCGGAAACGAGGCGATCAGCGCCGGTTCAGGTTCTACAGTGAAGCGCCATTCTGCCAGTGGTTGGCTGGCGGATGGCGGTTGGATGCGTACTTGATAGGTTTGGCCGGGAGTCCAGCCGTGGTACGGCGTGAACGTGACCGTATGCTTGCCATCAATGGTGGCGCTGCTAAAATCGCCGCTGATTGCCGGCGTGATCGTCAAGGCGGTGCTAAGCAGCCGGGTATCAATTGGCGCATCAAAGACCAGTGTCAGCGGCTGTTGCGGATTCACCCACCGTTCGCTGGGTGGCGGGGTTTGCGCGATCAACGCCGGCCAAGGCGTGACAAATTGCCACCGGAACGGCTGGCCGAGTTCGATGCCGCGCGCATCGCGTAGATGAGCGTCAAGGGTGAGGGTGTAGGTCGTCGCTGCGGTGAACGCGATCGATGGCGGCAATAGGAGAGTCTGCGGATCGAGCCACTGCCCTTCCAGCGGCCACGGTGGCGTCAGTTGTACGTGCGACAGCGAGGCAGGTTGGCCAACGGCGCTCGTGGCGACCATCGGCTGGCTAAAGATGAGAGCGATCGGCGCGTCGCGCGAGCGCGGTGCCAGCGCAGCGGCGACCGTAGGTTGCGCAGCAGTAGTGAATGCAACGTCGAGGGGTTGCGCTAATGGTCGCCACCACCGGCTTTCTGCGCTAGCCATGACCTGCACGCGATAGGTTGTGGCTGGTTGCAAGGGTTGCGCCGGCACAAACCGCAACACTTGCATATCATCCGACCACTCAAACGATCCCGCCAACGGCGGATCGATCCGCAGCGCGCGCACGACCGTAAAGGGGTTCATCGGCGTGCTAAATGCAAGCGTGATCGTGCTGCGTGGTGGCACCGCTTGGCTCTGCGGCAAGGGATCGCGTAATTCTACCGTTGGCGCTTCAACCCACGGTGATAATGGCACTAGCCAGCGTATCGATAGCCCGCCGAGCAAGCTCACGACTACACCGGCCAGCATAATTGTCCAGAGATGGGCCAAAACGCGCATCCAACGCTGCATGCGTATTCTCATGCCGGATATTGTGGGTAATGTGCCATACCGTTATACCCTGCCGCGATGGTAGTGACGGATAGCGGTGTCGTTCTGTTATTGCGAGCGCAGGTCTTGGCAAAGTTACGCATTGTCTAGTCTACCCGCAGCAGTCGCAGTCGCTCGCGAAGACGAGGAATAGCCGCGTGCGCTTATTACATGCTGTGCCGAAAGCCGGCCAAGCGACAAGCGCCTCGTTTGTTGTCATGCTCATGGCCTGCGCTACGCAAGCCATTAGGAACAAACTTAGTATACCATCGCTGCGGCGAGAACATGCTCACGGTGGCGATCCATCCATTCCGACAACCACTGTCCCTGTCCCAACAGCTCAAGATGGTAATCTGGCTCGGCATCTGGTGTGCTTAGGGTACGGCGCAGATTGCCTTGCAGCCAAATCACTTCCAGTATCGCCGGCAGCGCCTGCGCCTCACTCTTCGACAAAGGTGCAATCGCATTATACGCACTCAGGAAGAGTTGCACCCGCTCAAGATCAAGCGGTGCGCGATAAACTCCCCACATTGACCAATTGGGCGGCGGTGGACCAACCGCCATGTCAACCAGCCCATCAGCCACATCAACGAGCCGCGCGTCGATGCCGATCTGGTCGTAATCAATGAGTGCCGCCACTGCATCGCCACGGAAAATAAGATTGTCACGGTGAATGTCGCCGTGAATGAGCAGGTGCGGCAGCTTGGCGTAGGCTTCATCACTCAATTGCCGGCGCAACTCGGCGATTCGCCGTTCGTACCAATGGAGCGTAACGGTCAGGTCTCCTAACAGATCACGGGTAATGAGGCGTTCGGTTAAACTGCTCAAGCTCGATGGCAAATAGCGTGGCGGTGGGGGTGGGGGCGGATCGGGGAAGCCGGTCACGGCCCGGTGATAGCTGGCCAACACCCGGCCAATGTCGCTCAGTTGGCGTGGACGGCTCGGATTGAACTCGTCGCCAATGATAAACACACTCAGCTCGTACACCCGATCGTTGAGGATCACAACCGTATCGCCGTTGCGCGCCGGCAAGACGCGCGGCGCCGGGAAGCCGCGCTGGCGCAGCCAATCAAGCAGACGGTGGCGTAACTTGATGGCTTGAAACCCAATGTGGCGCCGGTTGCGCCGGATGACAAACCGGCCAACCGTGGTCTCTATGAAGGCCGTTTCGTTGATCGCGCCATGGCTGGCCGGACGGCTCGACCGTAGCTCGCCGACATCGTAGTATGCCAGTGCGCGGGCAATGTCATCATGGGTCAGCATTGAGTATCCTCGTAGCCATGCTTCCTCCCCAATTGTACCATCAGCAGTATCGGCCCTCGTAAGGCCGCTTTACGCTCTTGCGCCTGAATTACAATCGTTTGCTAGCGTCACCGAAAGCGTGAGTAGTTACCTACTATGGCTGATCGAACTTTCAATATCAACTTGTCGTGTGTATCACGGCAACGCCTAGTAACTGAGTTGTTGATTATAACGATGGTTGCCATCGTTGGCGTACTTTGGTTGTTTAGCTCGATCTGGAGTCAATTCACTTCAGTTCCAGCAGCCGGGTATCGTAACCAGCCGCCGTTAGACGATCCTTGGCAGAATGTCTGGATAGTGTGGTGGACGGCGCGGGTGGTGATGAGCCGGTAATTCCACTTCTTTTCGGCCTGATTGCCGAATGGCCCGGTGTGCAAGCCGGCCAGCGTCCGAACCATTTCATCATCTTAGCCGCTTGAGATGGTAGTATTGCAACCTTCAACGACCCTCTTCGGGCAAGGCGCGGCAACATCTCCGCTAGCTACTCCTGAACCACGCATCTATTCAGTCGTCGTGACCTTACCTCACGGCCATTCGGTCTTGGTGCTAGTAGCCGATCCGATGTTACAGGTTCCTTCCGAAAAGCGTACTGCGGTGGAGTGGGGCGTTCGTTGCACCTGATTAGGTGTCATGCTGACGGCGATGCGAGATCGTTTTACCCTGTCGCTGCTGCTTGTCAACGACTTTAAGTGCTCTGGTGGATAATGTATTGGCTCATTAACTCCGTATGCTATACTAATGCAATGAATACTGAGCAACATGCCAGCTCCCATATCCACCCCACCGTGCGGGTGCCCCTCTCGACCGGCGCGCCGCTGGTCGAGGCAACCTTTGCTGCCCGTTCCGGCCAGTTTTTGATTGAGGCGCAGATGGGTGGCCGGATGGTACGCGCCCATCTCGCCGATCGCGGTCGTTTGGTTGATATGCTCGTGCCCGGCGCACGTTTGTTGCTCGCCCCGCGTGAAGAAGTTGGTCGCAAAACGGCGTTTCAGGTGGTAGCGGTCTATCAAGGGCACGATTTAGTGTCGCTCGATACCCACTTGCCCAACCGGCTCGTCGCCGCCGCGTTGTCTTTAGGTGCATTGCCGCAGTTTGCTCGCTATTCCCGCGTGCAACGCGAAGTTCAGCTTGGCCCGCACCGGATCGATTTTCGTCTTAGTGAAGGGCTTGATAGCTGCTGGCTGGAAGTTAAATCGGTGACGCGCTTGGTTGAGAATGTCGCCGTCTTTCCCGATGCTCCCACCGATCGCGGTAGCCATCATCTCGAACTATTGACCAATGCTGCGCGTAATGGCCAGCGCGCGGCGGTCGTGTTTATTATTCAACGTTCGCAAGGCGTTGCCTTTGCCCCTGACGAGACGATCGATCGCGCCTTTAGCCGCGCCTTACGCACTGCGCGCTCGATGGGGGTTGAGATGTATGCCTATGTTTGCCCCGTGAGTATGACTGGTGTGACCCTTGGCCACGAGGTGCCGATCTTTGCTTCGCTCGATGCGGTGCCGCTCGAATTACGGCGGAGGACGTAAGGTGATTTGCTTAATGCTGTAGCTGCGCTGCCAGTAGGTTGCCGAGCGCTTCGTTTAAGACTCGATAGCCTGCCGCATTGATATGCAGGAGATCGTCCCGGTATTGCTCAGCAACGAAACCGCTCTCATCAGCCAATATCGCTACACTATCGAAGATGACCACATTCGGTGCTGCTATGTGCCGGATCGTTCGATTCACTCGTTCAATCGCCGCCTGTATCTGCACCGTCGCCGGATCGAGGCGCTCGCAGGCGTTGAGACCAAGCCCAAAGATGGTTGTGAGAATCACTCGGCTGCCGTTGCTGCGCGCTTTGTTCACGATCGTGCCGAGATTGGCAATTGTGGTTTGTATGATGCGCTCTTCTGTGTGCCTAAACCCAGCCAGCGCTGTTCGATCATTGCCCCTACTTGGACAATCACGAGTTTGGATTTGAGCGGGCTAACGTCCAACCGGTAGCGGAAGCGCGCTTGGGTGCTAGTGAAGCCGGGGATGCCGCAGTTGGCGATGGCGAATCCCGCCGGCACCGGCCACGCCGCGGCCCGCGAGTCGCCAAACAAGACGATCTGCGCCGTGGTCGCCGGTTCGCCGCCGAACGTGGTCATACCCAATCAGTTGCGCCTCATAAGGTGAAAGAGCCGTTCATCGTGGCGCGACAGCGGGCGCGCCACTAAGCCGCCCAAACAGACGGCCCCCCGCTAGGGTGAGATCAATGATCCCAATCCGGCGCACTCCGACGTAACCTCCTCCCCGCTAATCTGCCGGTGCTAATCGCCGCTCTTCCGCCGGTAAGCGCGCCGCGCCGATGCAAATCGCGATGCACGCTGCGCTGCTGACGAAAAAGGCGCTGCCGAACCCAAACGGCCCCACCACTAACGCTCCGATCAAAGGTGCTACGGCCCGCGCTGCCGAGACGATCGAACTGTCAAGGCCATAGACCGCCCCTTCGCTGCCGCTAGCGGTGTAACGCCCCAACAGCGCGCTCAGCGAGGGGGTGATCCCGCCAATCGCGGCCCCACTCAGCGCCTGCAACACCAACAGTTGCCAGACGTTCGTGACCAATCCTTGTGGGGCAAAGGCCAAACTAGCTAGCAACGCGCTACCCATCAACACCTGCCGATGCCCGATCCGGTCGCCGAGCCGGCCTAGCCAGATGGCGGTAGCTGTGCCTGCTGCCGACGAAACGCCGACAATCAGGCCCGTGAAGGCACTGACTGGCTCACCGGCGCTGAGTAGGCTAGCAATGAAGAGGGGCGCAAACGGGAGCAAGATGGTCTGCCCTAAGCTGCTCAGAAATCGCATCCCGTAAGCCGGCCCGATGCCGGGAGTGCGCGCTATTATCAGCCAGCTTTGCACCATGCTGGTTCGTTGTTGCTTCTGTCTCGTCGGCGCCTTCCCGCCCCCATGCACCCCTATCGTCACCAGCATCCCCGATGCGAGCAAAAGCACCGCCGTGGTGATGAATGTCGCCCGAAAACCGAGCGTCTCGGCCATAAGACCGCCAATCAGCGGCCCGGCAGCAGTGCCGCTCCACAAGCCCATCTGCAATGCCCCCATCGCAAAGCCCATTCGTTCGCGCGGGGTGACGGTCGCGACCAGCGCATTGGCTGCCGAAATGGTGCCGGTAATCATCCCTTGAATTGCGCGCAACAGCGTGAGTTCTTCCGCCGACCGGGCAAACCCCATGAGCAAAAGAATAATCGCGCCGCCGTACATCGCTCGCTCGACCATCAGTTTGTAGCCGAGCCGGTCGGCTAACGATCCCCAGATCGGCGCGGCAATCGCCATCGTCAGCGCCTGTAGCGAAAAGACTAACCCGGCCCAGAGGGCGACATCGCCAAACGTAGCTACGCCGAGATAGGCCACGTACAGCGGCAGAAAGGGAAAGATGATCGAAAAGCCGATCGCCGACAGAAATTGGGCGATGAACATAATCCAGAGCGTGGTTTGCCAACGTGTCTGCATGTTGTTACGCTGATATGTTTACGTTGTTTGCGGCCAGACCTGCGTTGCAAATGCTTCCAACCGGTCAAGATCATCCAAATCCAGCCACTGCACCATGATCCGCTCGACGCCGACCGCTGCGAAGGCGTGAATCTGCTCGGCAATCTCGCCAGCTGTGCCCACTAACATCCCGCGTTCACGCAGCGCGGCCCGGTCGCGTCCGGCCAGTAGCCGCTCGACTTCTGCGTCATCTCGCCCAAACACCGACCCGATCATCAACGACCGGCGGACTGCTGTACGTGGTCTACCAGTTGCGGTCAACAGTTCGTCAAGCTTAGCGTTGAGTTCGGCGAAGCGCGCTGGCGGCACGAAGACCGCGTTCCACTCATCGGCGTATTGGGCGGTGAGCGTAAGGGTGCGCTTTTCGCCGTTGCCCCCAATCACAATCGGCGGCCCTCCCGGACGTTGCGGGCGTGGGAGTAAGATCGCGTCGCGCAGTTGGTAGTATTCGCCGATCCACGTTACCGGCGTGTCGCTGCGTAACAGGCGTGTAACCACCTCTAGCCCTTCGGCGAAACGTTGGAATCGTTCCTTAACCGGCAGTAAGTCAAAGCCAAACATTGTGTGTTCGCGCTCTTGCCATCCCGCTCCCAAGCCGAGCTGGAGCCTGCCGCCAGACAGATCATCAACCGCTGCCGCCATTCGCGCCGTGAGCGCCGGGTGGCGAAACGAGACCGGCGAGACCAGCGGCCCGAATTCGATCCGTTTGGTGTGTGAAGCCAGCCATGCCAGCGAGATCCACAGTTCGAGCGATTCTTTTTCCGGCGGATTGGCGTTGGTAAAGTGATCGGATCGGTAAAGGCCGGCAAAGCCAAGATCTTCGGCGGCTTGCGCCAATCGCTGCCAGCGCGGCCACGTCAGCCCGTTTTGGCCTTCGATCATGAGAGCGATTTCAATCGGCATGCATGCGCTCCTCGTTGGGGCATAGCAACGCTATGTCCGTACAATGATGGTATAGTATCAGGGTGCCGCATAGCGGCGTCGTTGTTAGTATACCGCGAAAAATAGTTGATGCGTCCATTTTTTGTCTACGGAACGTTAAAGCGAGGTCATGCAAACTATGCCCGTTTGTTGGCCGGGCAGACGGTGAGCGAGGAGCCGGCTTGGTTGCCCGGTGCTGCGCTTTATACCGCCGGCCCGTACCCGTTTCTCGTTCGAGCGGTTGATCTGGTGCCGCCGGGTTCGACCGTTTTCGGTGAGCTGATGGAAGTGGCGCCAGCTCGGTATCAGCCGGTCTTGGCGCTGCTCGATGAGTTAGAGGATTGTATGCCCGCTCGCGCCGGCAATCTCTACGAGCGGGTTGTCATAACAGTGCAGACGGCTAACGGCCCGCGCGAGGCGTGGGTTTATGTCGCTGGGGCTGGCGCCGAAGAAGCGATCCGGCAAGGGCGACTACGGTTGATTGACGGCGGTGTGTGGTGAGATGCCCTGAAGGAGAGATGAGATGGCGCAACGCATTGTTCATGTCGGTTTGGTGCAGATGCGCTGCACCGCCGACCCGGAAGCTAATATGGCTACGGCAGAAGCCGGTATCCGTGCTGCTGCTGCTCAAGGTGCGCAGATTGTCTGTCTGCCCGAGTTGTTCCGTTCGCTCTACTTTTGCCAGAGCGAAGACCACGCTTATTTCGCGCTGGCCGAACCGGTACCCGGCCCTAGTACCGAGCGTCTCAGCAAGCTGGCGGCTGAGTTGGGTGTGGTGATTGTCGCGAGCCTGTTTGAGAAGCGAGCCGAAGGTCTCTATCACAACACGGCGGCGGTGATCGACGCCGACGGCCGCTATTTGGGGAAGTATCGCAAGATGCACATCCCCGATGATCCGCTCTTCTACGAGAAATTTTACTTTACGCCGGGTGATTTGGGGTTCAAGGTGTTCAAGACTCGCTATGCACGCATTGGTGTGCTCATTTGCTGGGATCAGTGGTACCCCGAAGCCGCCCGGCTCACCGCGCTGCGTGGCGCTGACATTCTCTGTTACCCGACCGCGATTGGCTGGCATCCCGCTGAAAAAGCCGAATACGGCGTTGCCCAACATCAGAGCTGGGAGACCATCCAGCGTTCGCATGGGATTGCCAACGGTTGCTATGTGGTGAGTATCAACCGCACCGGCCACGAAGGCGATCCGTCTGGCGGGATCGAGTTTTGGGGCCAGAGCTTTATCTCCGACCCGTCGGGTATGATCATTGCCCGCGCCCCGGTTGACGAGCCAGCCGTGCTGGTTGCGCCAACCGATCTAGGCAAGATCGATGTGCAACGCACCCATTGGCCATTTCTGCGCGATCGTCGGATCGATGCCTATGGCGAGATTACCCGCCGCTATATTGATGAGGAGGAGGTGTGATGGCGACTCCTGCCGAACTTGGATATTTCATGCCTGCCGAATGGGAGCCGCATCAGGCGACGTGGCTGTCGTGGCCGCATAAAGAGGCGAGCTGGCCGGGGATTATTGAGCGAATCTGGCCAGTTTATGCTCGCTTTGTTGCCGAGGTAGCTCGCGGCGAAACAGTGCATCTCAATGTCAACGATGCCGCAATGGCAGCGCAGGCCCGTGCCTTTTTAGCCGAAGCTGGAGCAAGTGGCGATATTCGCCTGCACGAGTTTCCCACCAACGACGCATGGTGTCGTGACCACGGCGCAATCTTTGTGGTGCGCGACGGTCCGAACGGACGTGAGTTGGCCGCGACCGATTGGGAGTTTAATGCGTGGGGCGAGAAGTATCCGCCCTACGATCTCGATAACCAGATTCCGGCCCGCATGGCCGAATACCTCGGCGTGCCGCGCTTCCGTGGCGAGATGGTGCTTGAAGGCGGTTCGATCGATGTCGATGGTAAGGGGTTGTTGCTGACCTCTGAGCAATGCTTGCTTAACCCCAACCGCAACCCGCACCTCGACCGGGCCGCGATCGAGCAGCGCCTGCGTGAGATGCTCGGCGTGCATACGATTCTCTGGCTCGGCGAGGGTATTGTTGGCGATGACACCGATGGCCACATTGACGACATCGCCCGTTTCGTCGCACCGAGCACTGTCGTCGCCGCGGTCGAAGAGGATCCCAGCGACGAAAACTACCATGCTTTGCAAGACAATCTCCGTCGCCTGCAACTCATGCGCGACGCCGCCGGCAAGCCGCTCACGGTGCTGACCATCCCAATGCCGCCGCCGGTGGTTTTTCAAGGCCAGCGTCTGCCGGCCTCGTATGCCAATTTTTACCTTGCGAACCATGCAGTGATCGTACCGATCTTTAACCATCCCAATGACCAGCGCGCTTGTGAGGTGTTGCAGCGCTGCTTCCCCGATCGGCGCGTGGTAGGTATCGATGCTACCGATGTCATTTGGGGATTGGGTTCGTGGCACTGCCTCAGCCAGCAGGTGCCGGCAACTCGCTAGCGTAGCGTGTGACAGCTCAACGTGTGCTCAATCCTTGCGCATCGCCGCTTTTCTGCATTATTGCGCGCCGCCGTAGGCGGCGAAGCAATTCCCCGCGAGCACGAGCAGGGGGGCTATCCGCAAGGCCGGCGCAAGAGGAGGAGTGTACTCACCGACACTGCTGAATCACCGGTACGAACACGCGATGCTCGGCGTTAGCCAACCCTGCTTCTTCCGCTGAGAGCACCGGCGGCAAATCCGCGCCCCGGACAATGCCTAGCGGCGTGTACGACCCTAAGCCGGGAAAGATAGTTCCCAGCCTAGGATTGCCCAACCGGCGGATCAAGATCTCGCTCAGTACCTGCCGGAAGTCGGTCGTAATCTGCAAATCTTGCCGTTTATCAAGTTGATCGGGATGCAACCCCGGCCACGTGCCGTACACTTTTCTCCCGTTCACATTCCCGCCCAGTACCATCATCACATTCCCATGCCCGTGATCAGTGCCGTTCGACTGGTTACGGCCCAGTCGGCGGCCAAATTCACTCAAAACCACAATCGTCAGACGCGAATGGTAGTTTGCCAGATCATTGTAGAACGCGCCTAACCCTTGTGAGAGGATGCCGAGCCGGTCAGACAAATAACCACTGCCATCGCTATTCGCCTGCGCTTCGTGGGTATCCCAGCCGCCGAAGTCAATCGTTGCCACTTGCAAGCCGATCTCAGCCTTGATCAACTGGGCAACCGTCTTCAGCGCATCGCCAAAGGTTCCCGATGGATAGTTGCTTGGATTATAGCTGCCCATACTTCTCATAAGATCGATCACCTGCGTCACCCGCCGACCAGCCGGGGCGAGCGGATTGATCGCGCTGCGACTGTACATCTCGCGCAACGTGGTCAGAAAGGGATAATTATCTTCGGGGCGGTTGTAGCGCCAGTACGTGCTCACATTGAAACTACTCGGCGATGTCATCGCGACTGCCGCAGTATAATTGAGCAACGAAGCCGGGGTTGCGGTATTGGCTGCCACTGCCGGTAGCAAACTGCTCGTTCCGCCTTGTGATTGCAAGTGGCGCGTAATCCAGCCGCTGCTGGTCGTCTTGTTGCCCGGCGTCCCGCGCTCGATATAGTCCATTGCATCAAAGTGGCTGCGGGTGTCGTCGGTGAGGCCGCAGGCGTGAATGAACGCGAGATGGCCGCTGTTGTAGAGATCGCGCAGATGGGGCATCTTGCTATTGAGGCCAAAGCTGTTTGTCTGATACGAAGGATTGTACGTGTCAATCCGCAACGGCGCATTGGCGCCGCTCAACGGTAGCGCGAGCGATCCGCGGGCTGTGCGATAATGGCTATCGTCGTAGGGGCTAAGCAAGCTGAGACCATCGCAACCACCCCGCAAGAAGATCTGCACAAAGATCTCATTGGTCGCTTGCGGCTGGACCGGCTCGGCGAATGCCAAGTGACCGATCCGGGCAGCGGCCATGGCAGCGATTGCAGTGCTACAACCCATCAGAAACTCGCGGCGTGTCCATTGCATTGTTGTATTCTCCTTGGATTGGGCGTTACTTATCGCAGCCAGAACTCAGGACTCATCGCCAACAATTGCACCATCGCCTTGATCCGATCACGCACTGCTTCCGTGCTGCCCCAATCGGGCGCGCCGCGCAACGGTTGCGGCGGCTGGTTTGGATCGCCGCCTTGGGCGAGGAAGTTGATCAGTAGGGTGCGCAGATCGCCGGTTGGTGTGTAGGTCAGCATCCGCTGGAGCCAAAAATCAACAATCCCGGCGCACGACAGGCCGGCAGGGGTTTGGCCGACGATGTCAATGCCAACATTCCCGCCCCACGATTGGGAGATGGTGTAAAAGCAATTCCACGATCGCAGCAGCGCGTTAGTGTTGGCCCAATACTCAGCCCGATCGGGATGGCCGGTCGGCGTATCCCACCCAAACAGGCGGTGACCAGTCTGATCGACGTTCCAGAACAGACGCTGCCAATAGTTGCCTTCGGTCGCATTCCCGTTAACCGAAGCGACATCACTAGGCAGATTGGCATTCGTGGCCCGCAAAAAGGCCCAGATCGATTCGAGCGGACGGCGCATTTTGTGCCCAAAGATATTCTTTGCTTGGGGTGATAACAAAATCGTCTCCACCACGCGCCGGATCTGGTCGGGCGAATCGCGGTGTTGCATCCAGACAGTATAAGCAGCGTTGATGAGCACCTCAGGTGGGTCGTCAGCAACCAAGCGCTGGCAGAGCTTTTTGCACAGATGACGGCCTGTGCCGGGGTGGCGGGCAACGAGGCGCAACACCTCCTCGCCATCGCGTTGCGCGCCGTTGTTGAAGGGGAAATTCGGTGCCGGCGGAATGCCCGGCAGCGGCGCCGGTGCGAGCACTGTTTTGGGAAAGTTGTCGTGCCACGCTTCCATCAGATAAAATGCCCCAGTGTTTGGTCTCCCATCACGCCCGTTGGCGATTGTCCAACCGGTGAGGCAACGTGATGCTTCGTAGACGTCGTAATCGATGTACGCCGCGGCAAACCGTTCGCTACCGTACTCGACGACCGGGATGTTCTCGCGTTGGTCATAGAACTTGAGATAATGCTCACTGCCGAGCGTATGTAGCTCGAACAGTTCGCGGGCAAAGTTCTCATTGCCACCTTCGCCGCCGCCTGCTTTGTTGCTAACGTTGTTGAGGTAGTACATCATCGCCACGCTCTTCGTTACCTCGAGCAACAGTGTGTGAAAGTTGCCGAGCGCGTGCGTGCGTATGATCCGGTCATAATCTGGCCACGTCGCCGCAATCCGTGAATCGGCGTCGGCCCGCACATTGAAGTGGTTGTGCCAGAAATCGACCATCACCTCGAAGAGCTGCCGCCGGCTATATACTGCCCGAATCCACGTAGCAACCCGTACTTCGTCATACGGCCGCATCCGTTCCGCCCAAGCCAAGTCAGGAATGACGCGATGTTGCCAGAGCCATTCACGTGAGGCATTGAGCCAATTGAGCGAACGGATTTCATTCATCGTCTGATTGTTGTACGTGTAGCGGATTTTGAGTTGGGTTGCGGCGAGCCGGTTGGCGCAGGGGGTGTCATCAATCGCCGCGGGGTTCAGTTGCTGGCGTACCCAATTGTCAAACCGCTCTTCGTCATTGCTTCCCGGAGTGGCCTCGTACATCGCTATGAGTTCAGGACTAGGGCCGAACGCTAAGCGCCGCATCGCAACTGCGCGTAGCGAGGGTGGAGCGTTATAGCAGGCGGCGACAGGGGTGGCTGGAGCTCCGATAGCGGCAAAACCGCCGGCGGCTAACCCTGTAATCAGCAGAGCGCCGCTTTCGAGAAGATCTCGTCGGGTGAGTTCCATGCAAGGGTGTTCCTGATGAAGCTAACTTGATAATGAAAATAGCGCATTGGTCGAAGATCTCAGCCAAACGCGATAACTTTTATCTGCGCTCAGCAGAGATAACCTCTTGACCTGACAATAATGTAATCTTGATCCAAAAACTATGGAATCACCTGAAGGTACTATTTCGTGCGAAAGGTCAATACTGTGCAGATTGCAATTGTCGGGGGCGGGATTGGTGGGCTGACCGCAGCGATCGCATTACAGCAGCGCGGTTTCTCGGTACGGGTGTACGAGGCTGCGGCGTCATGGCAACCTGTTGGCAAGGGCATCTGGTTGCCTACGAATGCGTTGCGGGCGCTTGATCGACTAGGTTTAAGCGTGCCGCTTATGAGCTGCGGTTGGGCGTTGGCCAAGATTGAAATACTCGATTGCCGTGATGGTTTGCTACAGCAAGTAGACCTGCGCTTGATCGCCGAGCGGCTAGGATATACCACTCTTTCGATCCGGCGGGCCGATTTGCATCACGTCTTGTGCGATCATCTACTGCCTGAAACCTGCCAGCTTGATCACCGATGTACTGGTTTTACCCAAGACGAGCAGCGCGTAACTATGCACTTTGCCGATGGTTCCGAAACGGTTGCTGATTTGCTGATCGGGGCTGACGGCCTGCATTCGATCATTCGCCAAACGCTCTTTCCCGGCATTGCTGTGCGCTATAGCGGGCAGACGTGTCTGCGCGGCATCGCCTCGTTCACATTGCCGCCACCCTTAGCTCATACCTGTCAAGAATGGTGGGATGGCGAGCACAGGTTTGGTTTTTCAGCGATTGATGAGCGCCATGTGTACTGGTTTGCGCCTCTGCTTGCGCCGGCGGGAGGAAATGAAACCCTAGCAACGCTTCAGTTAGCGAAACGTTATGCTACATTTCCCCAACCAGTGCCAACGTTGCTTCAACATACGCCGCCTGCCGAGATCATCCTCACCGATCTCTACGAATTGCCGCCGCTGCCGAGTTGGTGGCAACGGCGAGTGGTATTGCTTGGCGATGCTGCCCATGCAATGATGCCAAATCTTGGTCAGGGCGGTGCGCAGGCGATTGAAGATGCCATTGTGTTGGCTGATTGTTTAAGTAAGCTGCCCTTATTTGAAACGTTGCACGCTTATGAACAAACGCGCCGGCCCCGTGTTGAGCGCATTGCCCGCGCTGCGCGTCTGTTCAGCCAGATCGCGCATATCCGTTCAGGCTACTTACAATGGCTACGAAATAGGATAGTACGACTAATGCCTGCTTGGTTGAGCCAACGCCAGCTCAATTGGCTCTATCAGTTTCGTGAATGAACGTTCTCAACGTTGCGCTATCAAATAGTGCATCGTGCGCATTGTAGAAGGCGACAGTTCACTCCTGCACGCCATAGCTGAAAAGTATAGTGCTCGCGTATGTGTCGTGGCGTGCTGTACGTACCCAAGCCAAAGAGCACCGCATCCGGCGCGCGAGCAAAAAACCCCACACCCCCCAGCAGTGAGCTAGGGGGTGTGGGGTTTAGCACCTGAACAGGCACGCGTGGTGATGAGCCGCGCCGTAGCACGTGAGCAGTGAGTGGGATTGCTCCCTAGAAAGGAGGTG